>JAKSRB010000002.1 GCA_024403825.1 Ruminococcus sp.
ACTCAAAGGCTTGGCAATGGGCGAACAGCAGGAAAGGCTATTGGAGAATATCTGAGAGCCACATACTGCATAAGACATTAACAAATGAATACCTTGCATCAGTGGGATATGATGACATACTCCAGAGATACAAGGTACTGCACTCAAATTATTGAACCGCCGTGTACCGAACGGTACGCACGGTGGTGTGAGAGGTCGGCTACTCAATTAATGGGTAGTCTCCTACTCGATTGGTAAATTGAAATAACTGTCCCTCGGAGGGACACTTTTAATTCTTATTATCAACAAACAAATACACGCACAGTTTTATTAGCATTTTTTTGTACCTGTGTCCGGATGCTTTGCAACATCTGCATTTGCTGATGGAATTGAATATTGTTTTGTAATTCTATTTCAAAGAGGTTTATAGCTTCTTTAAAGTTGTCAGCACGCATATTAAGTACATAATTAATTATTACATCGCCTGCATACCAATATGCTTCAGGTAAAATATTGTATTCAATTATTTTTTGTGTTTCAATATTCAGCTTTGTCTGAATATTGTCAATATATGTATCAATTTCCTTAATCTCTTTGCGATATTTATTAGATTTATTTTTATAAACAATATCAGCTACTATTTTATAGATGATGAAAATTAGTGCAATTAAATCTAATACCGAAAAAGCAACAATCAAAAATAAGTAAAGGAAATATTTTAAATAATCCTTATTCATTAAACTACTCCTGCAGTATGGAACTAAGAATAAACCCACAATAGTAAATATTACTATAAGGGCTATCCTAACACTATACGAAAACAATATGCTATGTCGTTTTTGGTTTATATAGCTTAATCTATTGTTCTTTTCTTTTATCAAACTTGAAATTCTACTTAAATAAAAATTTCTTGATTTAAAAACATTTGATACCTGTACAAGATATTGATTATATTCAGCACTAATCATACAGTTGCCTCCATTCACTAATATTGTTATATTTTCACCATTTTGTTATAAAAAAATCCCCAATAAAGGGATAAATTTACAATATTTTTCAAATATTGCTTGACAAAATATAACACAAGTGGTATAATATAATAAAGGGTATAAGAATAAGCCCCACAGCTTATAGATTGACTCTAACAATCTATAAGCTTCGCACCGAGTATTGGCGTACTCAGAGCTTGTGAAGCTAAATCTGCGTATAATTCTATACGCTTTTGAATACTTTGTCAAGACCTGTTTCGTGTACATACTCGGAACGGGTCTTATGCTTTACCAAAACCACAATTAAATAAGGACAGATAATATATACATCTTATTACTGGGGAACTGCACATTTCCCTTAATCAGTAACATTGTGGCTGTAATCGGCTTGAACTATATGTTAGCTAATGAGACAGCCCAACAGTGGCATATAAAATTACCTGAAACCTAATTAAATAACAGCTGAGTAAATTAAGCAACTCAAAGAGCTGTTTAATTTACTTTACTGTTTTGGTGCGCTGGAAGGGACTCGAACCCCCGACCTTCTGATTCGTAGTCAGACACTCTATCCAGCTGAGCTACCAACGCATATGCGGTCAGGTTATTTCCTAACCGCAGGATATATAATACCATACTTACCCTTAAAAGTCAAGCACTTTCTATGAATTAAAATCAAAAAATGCATAAAAAGCACGATATGCCATATATACATCTGTTTTTGACACAATTTCAAATGGTGCGTGCATCGAAAGTACCGGTACTCCAAGGTCAACAACATCTACATTCATATTGGCTACATATTTTGCGATGGTTCCGCCACCGCCTCCGTCAACCTTTCCTAATTCGCCTACCTGCCAGAGTATATCATTTTTTTCCAGCATTCTTCTTATGTCGCCCATAAATTCGGCTGATGCTTCTGAGGTATCGTATTTTCCGCCATGTCCTGTATATTTTGAAATTACTACTCCATTGTTTATATATGAACTGTTGTTAGCCTCATATGCTGATGCATATGTTGGGTCAAATGCAGCATTTACATCTGCTGACAAGCAGGTACTTTTTGATAACGCTCTGTATCCCTCTATTCCATCCTGCTTTGCAAGGTCATAGATGAAAAATCTCAAAAAGTCACTCTGCATTCCTGTGTTGCCGTCACTTCCGATTTCTTCCTTATCGGTAAGATATGTTATACAGGTTTTCTCAGGATTTTCAATATCAAGTGCCGCCATTATTGCCGGATATGCACACACCTTATCATCGTGACCATATCCGCCTATCATACTTCTGTCAAAGCCAATATCTCTTGATTTAAATGTTGGAATCAAACATAATTCTGCTGAAAGAAAATCTCCCTCGCATATACCGTACTTTTCATTTAGTATTGACATTACATTAAGCTTAACAAGGTCCGATTCTTTATCTTCGGTGTCATATGGTCTTGAACCTATCAATACATTTAAATCTTCACCTTTAATTGCCTTTGCAAGTGGCTGTTTAACCTGCTCCTGTGCAAGATGTGGCAATAAATCTGTTATACAGAGGCATGACTCATTTTCATCATCACCCCAATTAACATCAACCCTTGTTCCGTCAAGCTTTACGATTGAACCATGCAATGATAATGGCAGGGTAGTCCACTGATATTTCTTTAAGCCTCCATAATAATGTGTCTTGAAAAATGCAAGATTATTTGCCTCATACAATGGATTTGGCTTTAAATCAATTCTTGGTGAATCAATATGTGCTATTGCAAGCCTTGCACCGTCTTTTACACCATTTTTTCCGATTACTGCAAGTGCTACTGCTTTATCTCTGTTTATATAATATACCTTATCGCCTGCTTTGTACTCTGCCTCATTGTCATATTCCACAAAGCCTGCTTTCTTTGCCATTTCAACAGTATAACGCACTGCCTCACGCTCTATCGGTGAATTATCAAGAAATTTTCTGTAGCCTACACAAAAATCATCTGCTTTTTTTATTTCTTCTTTTGATAAAGCCTTAACTCCTTTTGGTTCGGTCATCATTATTTTTTCTTTAAGTAATGCTGTTTTTGATTTTTCCTCTGCCATTACTCTGTTCATTCCTTTCAATCTGCCTTTTATTTGTTAATAATTTATTCTACATTACATTATTCCCAATTTTATGAATAATATAACTTAATGTACATTTCCTTTGCATTCTCTACCCTTTCAACATAATTACTCGTTTCTGGGTATGGAATATTTTCAAGTTTTTTGCCGTCTGGACTGTATTCACTGTTTTCAAGCCAGTCACTTACCACAAAACCTGCATTATATGCCGCAACCGCACATTGTTCTGTGCCGTAATAATCATAAAAAAACTTTAATAAATAACAGCCGTAATCTATGCAGATTTCAGGTTTCAGCAAATCTTCTGTTTTGTATTTTCCCTTTACTCCTCTTTTTTCCTGCAGCCACTCAAATGATGACGGCATTACCTGCATAATTCCATATGCTCCTGCATTTGAAACTGCACTTTCATTAAATCCGCTTTCTGTACGAATAACCGCAAATATCAATGCTGGTTCAAGCTCATATTCCTTTGCCGCCTTATTGACATATTCTGAATATTCCTGCGGATAACTTGTTTTTTCAAAATTATCCTTGGTATCTACATAAAAATTACTTACAAAAAACATTACTGCTCCTGCAAGTACTGCAAGTGATATTATCCAAAGCAGAAAATTTGCAAAACAACCGTTATTCTTTTTTACTCTGCGGTTTTCAGCCATACATTCACCTCAGATTGCAGATTATATCTTGATAAAGCAAACTAATACTATTTTCAAGTTCAGCTATACTGCCATTATTCTTTATAATATATCTCGAATTATCTATAAAAAATTTTTCCTCATATTGTGCATTAAATCGCATTTCTGCTGACTCTCTGCTTATATTGTCACGAATGCATATTCTTTTTATTCTTGTTTCCCTGTCAGCCGTAACACTTATTATGAAATCGCATATTATATCCATATTACTTTCAAAAAGCTGTGGTGCATCAATTATTACTGCCTTTTCACCTTTTTCTGCAAGAATTTTAAGCTTTTTTAATGTAAGTGAAATCACAAACGGATGAACTATTGAACTTAATAATTCTGTATTTTCCTTTGATAAAAATGCTCTTTCTGCAAGCAGGGGGCGGATTATATTTCCTGTACTGTCGATTATATCTGCACCAAATACTGCTGAAATCGTTTTAACGCAAGGTGATTTTCCGTCGTACAGCTCTTTCACAAGCAAATCTGCATTTATTACAGGGATTTGCTTTTTATTTAAAAGCTCTGCAACATAGCTTTTTCCTGCTCCGCTTTGTCCGGTAAGTCCGATAATTTTAATTCTTTTCAAGGTCAATCACCTCAAAGCCTGCCGCTCTTATCAAACGATTATATACCGCAAGTCCTACACCATTAACGGACGGTAAGCGTGAATATACTGTTCCGCTAAAACCGTCATTATCAATTTTTCTTAATTCATCAAATAATCTGTTAGCCTGCGAAGCATAATCATTTCTTCTACCTATTGAATATGTCTTTACATTCAACAGAGGAATATCTTCATCACAGCATAAGGCAACAATATTTTCATTTTTGCGGTTATTCACATAATTAATATACTCAGAATCTCCGCATTTAAGAAGTACAACATTTGCCTTTGGTGAATAATGCTTGTATTTCATTCCAGGACTTGCCACCTCTGCACCGTCTGCCAGCTTATTTAATACAGCATCATCAAGCTCCACTTCACCAAGAACATCTCTAAGCTGTTCAAGAGTAACTCCTCCCGGTCGTAAAACTCTTGGTACATCTGTAGCTAAGGTTATTACTGTGCTTTCAAGTCCGACTTCGCAAGCTCCACCGTCAACTACTGCATCAATTTTTCCGTCAAGGTCATTTATTACATGCTGTGCTGTTGTAGGACTTGGAGAGCCTGAAAGATTTGCTGACGGAGCGGCAAGGGGAGTTCCTGAAGCTCTGATAATTTGTCTTGCAACAGTATGACTTGGAAAGCGTATTGCAACAGTATCAAGACCAGCGGAAACCTCGTCAGGAATAATCTCAGATTTTTTCATTATAATTGTAAGTGGTCCTGGCCAGAAATTATCTGCAAGTTTTTTTGCAAATTTCGGCAATTCACTTACAAGATTATATTTTTCAATATCCGAAAATTCAGATATATGTACAATCAAAGGATTATCCATTGGACGACCTTTGGCAGTAAATATTTTTGCAACAGCTTTTCCATTGAGTGCATCTGCGGCAAGTCCATATACCGTTTCTGTCGGAATACCGACAAGACCACCATTTTTTAATATGTCTGCCGCTTTGTTTATATCGTCACTACTATTTTGAAGTAATAATGTTTTCAAATTATCAAACCTTCTATGCGTCCATATTTTCTTTAAGCTTTTCAGCTCTGTCAGCAGTTATCAAAGCATCAATCACTTCATCAAGATTTCCGTTAAGAATATCCTCAAGCTTATAAAGTGTCAGACCTATTCTATGGTCTGTAAGTCTTCCCTGTGGATAATTATATGTTCTGATACGCTCACTTCTGTCACCTGTTCCAACCTGTGAACGCCTGTCTGCGGCAATTTCACTTGCCTGCTTATCCTGCTTTTCCTTTAGCAAACGGCTTTTCAGAACCTTTAAAGCCTTATCCTTATTTTTATACTGACTTCTTTCGTCCTGACACTCTACAACTGTACCTGTCGGAATATGAGTAATTCTTATAGCTGAGCTTGTTTTATTGATATGCTGACCACCTGCACCACTTGAACGGAAGGTATCAATTTTTAAGTCATTAGGGTCAATTTCAAGCTCAACATCCTCAGCCTCAGGCAATACCGCAACTGTGGTTGTTGAGGTATGCACTCTGCCCTGACTTTCTGTTTCAGGAACACGCTGAACACGATGCACACCGCTTTCATACTTAAAACGAGAATATGCACCATTGCCGTTAATCATAAATGAAATTTCCTTGTAACCGCCAAGCTCAGTTTCATTTACATTTACTATTTCAATTTTGTAGCCTTTCTTCTCTGAATACATTGAATACATTCTGAAAAGAACTGCACTGAACAATGCAGATTCCTCACCGCCTGCACCGCCTCGAATTTCAATAATAACATTGCGTTCGTCATTTGGATCCTTTGGCAAAAGCAGTATTTTGAGTTGCTCTGACAATTCTTCAATATTTGCCTTTGCATCATCAAGCTCAGCCTGTGCAAGCTCTCTCAGCTCAGAATCAGAGGTTTCATTCAGAATTTCAAGACTTTCTGCCTGAATATCAAGTGACTTTTTATAATCACGATAAGTAACAACAATCTCTTCAATAGATTTAAGCTCTTTCATAATTTTCTGATATTCCTCAGGATTTCCTGCTACTGACGGTTCATAAAGTCTTCTGGAAAGCTCAGAATATCTCTTATCAAACACTTCTATTTTTTCAAACATATTATTCTAATATCCTTTTTATGTTTTTTTCTACTTTATTTCTGGCAACCATTACTTCTCTGCCACAATTTTCACATCTAATCTTAAAATCCATACCAATTCGCAAAACAAGAAAATTTTTACAGCCGCAGGGATGCTGCTTTTTCATTTCTATGCGATTTCCTACCTGTACATTCAAAAAAGCCTCTCCCCTCTGTATAAATATATATTGTAATATTATACATCAACTTGCTGTAAATATCAACCATATTTGCAAAAACAAAAACCTATATATTTTATCAAATTTTAATAATATAATCCAGCAATTCCTCTGCACTTGAAGCAACAAAGTCCGCTCCTGTCTGCAAAAGCTCCTCTCTTCCTCTGAAGCCCCACTCTACTCCTGCCATTTTTACTCCTGCATTTTTAGCTGTATATACATCAACATCGCTGTCACCTATATAAATGCATTCGCTCTGCTTTATGCCATATTTTTCAAGCATTGCAAGCAGTGCCTCTCCGTCCGGCTTTCGTTTATATTCCGCTTTTTGCCCCCATAACTCAGTAAATTTATGATTTGGATATACCTTTTTTACTATTTTCCCAACAAATTCGTCAGGCTTGTTGGATAATACTGCAATCAATATATTATTATCTGCAAGCCCAGCGAGCAACTCTGCACATCCGTCATATGATGAGGTATTATCATTGCAATGTAATGCATATTCTTTATTAAAGGTATCACGCACAATATTTTTTAATTGTTCATTATCTCCAAACTCACCCATTGCCTTTGTTATCATCACCTCTCTGCCGTTTCCAACATACTGATTATAATTTTCAATAGGTTTTTCTGGCAGACCTGCTTTTACAAGTCCCTTATTTACATTGGTTGCCAAATCAACAAGCGAATTTACCAAAGTTCCGTCCAAATCAAAGACTGCAATTTTTATCATTACTCAAACTCCCACACTTCAAGTTCTTTTTCCTGTTCAATCAGAATTGCTCTGCAAGGAGCCGCCTCAAGTCCTCCAAGCTTTAATGGAAATGCACATAACTGATATTCACCATCTGTAATATTCTCAAGATTTAAATTTTCAAGTACCGCAATACCTGCCCTTGCAAGTATCATATGTGTTTTTGTTTCATCAAAATCAGGAGCAATCGACTGGGCATCTGTGCCTACCAGCACAACATTACTTTCAGCGATTACCGCTGCCGCTGACCACGAAAGAAATGTCCTGCCCTCACCTCTGAAAATGATTCGGCGTTTGCAGTACGGTAACAGCCTTTCCATATCAATCCCTGTAAGTATGCCCTCAACAGTTATTACAGTACATATTCCGTAAAACGAACTTAATCGGATTTTATCAACAGATATTCCGTCCTGACAATAATGCAAAGGAGCATCAATATGTGTACCTGAATGTACGCACATACTTACAGCGGACAGGTTGTATTCATCACCGTTATCAATATTCATAAGGCTATCGACAACCGTTTCAGGGTCGCCCTCATAAACAGGTGTAGTTAAAGTATCCTTTGAAATATCGTGAATTATCAAGCTTTGCACCTCCGATTTTCTGATTTTAAACTATTATTTTATTATATCACAAACTTTTGATTTTTGTATAGCATATTGGAATTTATTAAAAAACTAATTTGACAATCAAGTAAAACTTTAATATAATTATCTCATATAAACTCAATTACTATAAAAACGCATTGAATATAAAGGAAAAACAATGTCAAATACTCAAAAACAAAATTCACAACGCTATAACCTAATTGACTCAATACGAGGACTTGCCATAATAAATATGGTAGCATTTCACCTACTTTATGACCTATTCGGTATATATAATTTTCAAGATAAAAGCAACTGGATTTATCAGCCAGCAACAATAATCTGGGAAAGAGCAATAAGCATTACATTCATAATTATTGCAGGAATATGTGTTAATTTTTCAAAACAGGCTGTAAAGCGAGGAATACTGTTAATTATGTGCGGTATATTGATAACCGCTGTAACCTCATATATTATGCCTGAGCAGATTATCAGATTTGGAATACTGAGTTTTCTGGGAATGTCGGTTATAATTACTCGATTACTTCAAAATCAGCTTTCAAAAATTCCGCCATTCTGTGGATTTGTGATTTCAATTATATTGTATTTAGCAACCTTCGGTATTCCAAATCATTATATAGGTATTTTTGATAAACCCTTATTACAGCTTCCGGATTTTCTATATAGTATTAACGGATTGGAATTTTTAGGATTCAGAACACCTGAGTTTTTTTCAACAGATTATTTTCCGCTTTTACCCCACTACTTTATATTTGTTGCAGGATTTTATCTATGGAAAATAGTTCTGAAATATAAGCCTCTGAGAAACCTGTTTAAAATAAAAATTCCGATACTGAATGTAATCGGAAAATACAGTCTTATAATATATTTACTCCACCAAGTAATAATAACATTAATTTGTATGTATATTTTTGAGGGAACTATCACTCTTTTTTAGAGTGGCAGTTCCCTTTTTGTGTAATATTTATTTTTCCGTAAGAACCTTATAGCTCTCAGGTCTTCTATCTCTGAATATTCCCCAGCCAAGTCTGTTTTCATATATTTCATCAAGGTCAAATTCTGCTGTAAGAACCTCTTCCCTATCCCTTGATGCCTCAGCTATGATTTCTCCTGTTTCATCTGTTATGAATGAAGAACCATAAAATTCAAGTGCGGAGCTTTGTCCGCCATTTTCTGCACAAGGCTTAACTTCCTCTCTGCCAATCCTGTTTGCCGCAATTACAGGTATAACATTTGCTACTGAATGTCCCTGCATAGCTCTTTGCCACCTACGCATACTGTCACATTCAAGTATAGGCTCTGAGCCTATGGCTGTAGGATAAAATATCATTTCTGCACCATTCAAGGTTAATGCTCTCGCTGTTTCAGGGAACCACTGGTCCCAGCAAATTCCTACACCTATTGTTCCAAATTTTGTTTTAAATACCTTAAAGCCTGTATCTCCCGGAATAAAGTAAAATTTTTCCTGATAATAATGGTCATCAGGTATATGTGTTTTTCTGTAAATTCCAAGATTTTCTCCGTCTGAATCCAACACACATACTGTATTGAAAAGTCGGTTTCCGTCCTTTTCATAAAAGCTTACTATGATTACTACGGATAATTCCTTTGCTACACTCTTGAAATGATTTACCGCATCATTTTCCTCAACTGTCTTTGCAAAGCTATAATAATCATATCTGCGTTCCTGACAAAAATACTGCCTTTCAAATAACTCAGGTAATAAAATTATATTTGCACCCTGAGCAACCGCATTTCTCAGCAATTCCTCAGCCTTTGCTATATTTTCAATTACATTTTCAGTACATTTCATCTGTACAGCGGAAGCCCTTACTTTTCTCATATAAATTTACCTTTCATCATTTTGGAATTTGCTGTGTTATACAATGAATATTTCCTCCGCCAACAATTATATCACCTGCATAAACAGGAATAATTTTGCGGTCTGGGCAGATTCTTTTCATAATTTCAACTGCAAACCTGTCACTTTCCACATTTGCCCCTCCAAACTGTGGAAAAATAATCGCTTCATTGCAAAAATAAAAATTTACATATGATGCCGCTAAGCGTTCGCCAAGCTCTCTTGTATCTTCGCCCTCTTCAAATTCGTATCCGAGCAAGTCCTTTTCTTCTATACATACAGGTGTTGACGGTATCGGCAATTTATGAACCTTGATTTTTCTTCCCTTTGCATCAACAGTATTTTCAAGAACTTCCAGACAAGCCTTTGAACGGCTGTACTGAAAATCATTTTCATCATCTGTCCACGCAAGCACAACCTCGGCAGGCTTTATAAATGCACATATATTATCAATATGCCCATTCGTTTCGTCATTATAAATTCCAGACGGCAGCCAGATTATTTTTGACACGCCAAGATATTTTTTTAATGTTTCCTCTATCTGGATTTTTGTCATCTGTGGATTTCTGCCCTTACTCAATAGACATTCCTCGGTTGTTATCAGAGTACCCTCTCCGTCTGTATGAATTGAACCGCCCTCAAGTACAAATGGGTGAGCATCATATAATTTATAACCAGTACTATTGCAAAACTCTTTAGGTATTCTATCATCCTTATCCCAGCTTGCATATAGTCCGTCATATTCACCGCCCCATGCGTTGAATTTCCAATCTATAGCCCTGACATCTCCGTTTGAATTTTTAACAAAGGTCGGTGCTGTATCTCTTGCCCATGCATCATCTGAATTTATATTCAAAACCTCAACATTTTCAGAATTTTCAAAAATCTTTCTTGCCTTTTCAATTTTTCTGTCGCTTGCAAGAACATACACCTTTTCAAAAACAGCTATATTTTTTATTATCTCTGTAAATGCTTTTTCAGCATATTTTGCATCATAACACCAAGAGCCTTTTCGCTCAGGAAATATCATTATTGTTCCGCTATGCTCTGAAAATTCGGCAGGCATATAATAGCCGTCATCTGACGGATATTTTATATTGTCCTGATTACTATAACTATTCATTATGACAGCCTTTCCTTAAAATCAATATATGAAAATTCCTTGATTATCTCACAATCATCTTCACTATGCATAAGCACAATAGACGGCAAAGGCATTCCGTTAAAGGTATTATTCTTCACCATTGAATAAATCGCCATATCCTCAAAAATCAGACGGTCACCAATTTTTATCTCCTCATCAAAGCTGTAATCTCCGATTACATCGCCTGCAAGGCAGGTACAGGAGGATAATCTGTAGGTATATTTCTTTTCATTCGGCTTACCGCTGTTTTTAAGAGGTGGTCTGTACGGCATTTCAAGAACATCAGGCATATGACAGGCTGCGGAGGTATCTAAAATCAGTACATCAATTCCGTTATGAACTATATCCATAACCTCTGTAACAAGATAACCTGCATTGAGCGCAATCGCTTCGCCTGGTTCAAGATATACCTCAACATTATATTTATTTTTAACATAATTTATCAGATTTTCAAGAGCCTCAATATCATAATCCGCCCTTGTAATATGATGTCCGCCACCAAAATTAAGCCATTTTGCATTGTAAAAATACTTACCGAATTTTTCTTCTACAGCATTAAAGGTTTTAATTAAATCATCGCTGTTCTGCTCACAAAGTGTATGAAAATGAAATCCCTCAACACCCTCCAGCAAATCCTCTCTGAAATTATCCTTTGTAACTCCAAGCCTTGAACCATATGCACAAGGGTCATATATTTCGTGTCCCTCCTGTGTTGAAAACTCAGGATTTAAGCGTATTCCAACACTTACATCTGAATTTTGCCACACCTTTCTATGCTTTTCAAGCTGTGAAAAGGAATTGAATACAATATGACCGCATATTTTAACTATCTCCTGCATATCCTCAGCTTTAAATGCCGGTGCAAAAATATGGGTTTCTCCTCCAAAACATTCCGCACCAAGCCTTGCTTCATATAGTCCGCTTGCGGTTGTTCCGACAAGATATTTACCTATAAGCGGATAAGTACAAAATGCTGAAAATGCCTTTTGTGCAAGCAATATTTTACAGCCTGTATGCTTTTGGACTCCGTCCAGAATTTCGAGATTTTTTATTAATTTCTGCTCATCAATTACATAGCAGGGAGTTTTTAATTCTGAAAAATTCATCTTTTCCTCTTAATCAACCAAGGTTGGATTTTCGTCAACAACCCAAGGTAAACCAAATTTATTGAGTGCCTCCATATATGGGTCTGGGTCAAACTCTTCTACTGTAAATACACCTGATTTTTTCCACTTTCCGCTAAGAACAAGTGATGCCCCAATCATTGCAGGTACACCAGTAGTATATGAAACCGCCTGAGAACCAACTTCCTTATAACATTCCTGATGGTCACACATATTATAAATATAAACTGACTTTTCCTTGCCGTCCTTTATACCTGTAAATATACAACCGATATTTGTCTTACCAACAGTTCTCGGACCAAGTGATGCAGGGTCAGGCAAAAGCTCCTTTAAAAACTGTATCGGCACAATTTCTTTTCCCTCGTACATAATTGGCTCTGTTGATAACATTCCTACATTTTCAAGACATTTCATATGTGTAAGGTAGCTCTGACCAAAGGTCATAAAAAATCGTATTCTCTTTACATTTGGAATATTCTTTGCAAGTGACTCAATTTCTTCGTGATGTAGTAAATACATATCCTTTTCGCCTACACCGTCAAAATTAAATACTCTCTTAATTGCCATTGGCTCTGTTTCTATCCATTTGCCGTTTTCCCAGTATGAACCATTTGCGGAAACCTCTCTGAGATTAATTTCAGGATTAAAATTAGTCGCAAACGGATAACCATGGTCACCACCATTACAATCAAGAATATCAATATAATGAATTTCATCAAAATAATGCTTTAATGCATATGCTGTAAACACGCTTGTAACACCTGGGTCAAAGCCTGTTCCTAAAAGTCCTGTAATTCCAGCTTTTTCAAATTTTTCTTTATATGCCCACTGCCATGAATAATCAAAATATGCAGTAAAGCCAAGCTCTTTACAACGCTTGTCATATGCCTCACGCCACTCTGGCTCTGTTATATCCTCAGGCTCATAGTTTGCTGTATCAATATAATCAACCTTTGTTTCAAGGCAGGCATCCATTATTGTCAAATCCTGATATGGCAAAGCAAGATTAAGCACAGCCTGTGGCTTATAATTATTTATCAAATTTACAAGCTCAGCCTTATTATCAGCATCTACCTTAGCTGTTGTAATTACAGTTGATGTTGTATTTTCAAGCTTTGCTTTTAAAGCATCGCATTTTGACTTTGTACGGCTTGCAATACATATTTCAGTGAATACCTCGCTATTCTGACAGCACTTATGAATTGCTACACTTGCAACTCCGCCACAACCAATTATTAATAATCTGCTCATATTCTATTTACCTCTCAAATTAAAAATTTTCTTCTTCCTTTAATAAGTCTTCAACATATTTTGGCAGCATAAATGCTCCGTTATGAAGATTAGTAGTATAATACCATGTCTGAATGTTTCTTTCATTCCAGCGTTTTGCGTTCATATCCCTTAATGGGTGATATTTTTTTGATGCAAAGCCAAATAACCAATATCCTGCCGAACAGGTTGGAATATGTGCCTGATAAACCTTACTTAATGGAAATGACCTGCACACTCGCCTATGCATTGAGCGACATGCCTCTTCCTCTTCATCATAGAAAGGACTTCCATGCTGATAAACCATTATTCCGTCATCCTTCAAAGCCTTGAAACAACTGCCGTAAAATTCCTTTGTAAAAAGTCCCTCAGTATGACCAAATGGGTCGGTAGCATCATTTATAATCAAATCATATTCACTATGGCAGGTACGCAGAAATCTCAGTCCGTCCTGATAATATATATTTACCCTTTCATCTTCCAGACCTCTTGCATTATCAGGAAAATATTCTTTGCAGACCTCAACAAACATTTCATCAGGTTCAACAACATCTATAACTTCAATTTCATCATAATGTGACAGCTCTCTTGCCACACCACCGTCACCGCCACCGATTACAAGAACCTTCTTAACATCAGGATGTACTGCCATTGGAACATGGACTATCATTTCATCATATACAAATTCATCTTTTTCAGAAAAAATTACATCACCATTTGAGGTTATAAACCTGCCAAATTCATCAGATTCAAAAACATCTATCTGCTGAAAATCACTTTGCCTGCTGCATAACTGCTTTTCAACTCTGATTGATAGCTCAACATTATCTGTATGTCTTTCAGAAAACCAAAATTCCATTTAATACCTCCCACCTTATTTAAGTACATTCAGATATTCAATTTCAGGGTCCTCGGTTCCCTGCATTGAACAACCCTTTTCCTTTGCATAATTAATATATTCTATAATTTCATTTGTTATCATTTCACCAGGCGATAAAATAGGTATTCCCGGAGGATAGCACATTACAAATTCACTACATATTCTTCCTGAGGTTTCAGAAATAGGCAAAGCTTCCTTTTCTGCATAAAATGCTTCCCTCGGTGTTGTTGCAACAAGCGGAGATATATACTCCATACTGAGCATTTTTGTATTATCCTTTGAATATAATCTCTTAATATCCGCTAATGCTCCTACAAGTCTTTCAATATCCTGTATTCTGTCGCCTATTGAAATGTAGGCAAGTATATTGCCAATATCGCCAAACTCTATCTGAATATCATACTCGTCACGCAGCAAATCATAAACCTCTATGCCTGCAAGTCCAATATCTCTTGTAAATACAGAAAGCTTTGTTACATCATACGCAAAAATACTTTTTCCGTTTGTAAGCTCCTGACCGTATGCGTAATATCCGCCTATGCTATTGATTTCATTTCTTGCATATTCAGCCATTTTCATAACCTTTTCAAAAGACTCTTTTCCACGCAATGCAAGATTTCTTCTTGAAATATCAAGACTTGACAATAACAGATAAGATGCACTTGTTGTCTGAGTAAGATTAATTATCTGACCAACATATTCCCATCTTACACCCTTATTTGTTAAAAGGAAAGAGCTTTGGGTAAGACTTCCACCAGATTTATGCATTGATACTGCCGCCATATCAGCACCAGCCTCCATTGCCGAAACAGGGAGATTATCAGAAAAATAAAAATGCGTTCCATGTGCCTCATCAGCAAGCACCATCATACCATTTTTATGTGCAAGTCTGACTATTTCACGAATATCAGAGCAAATTCCATAATATGTAGGATTATTAACAAGAATAGCTACGGCATCAGGATTATCATTTATTGCCTGCTCGACCTGAGAAATATCCATACCGAGAGAAATACCAATACGGCTGTCAACCTCAGGATTAACATATGCAGGAACTCCGCCACAAAGCACCAGAGCATTAATAACACTCTTATGTACATTTCTTGGTAAAATAATTTTATCTCCTGCCTTACATACTGACCAAATCATACTTTGTACAGCCGAGGTAGTACCACCGACCATAAAAAATGCATGCTCTGCACCAAAGGCATCTGCCGCAAGCTGTTCAGCATCCCTGATAACAGATACTGGGTGGCAGAGATTATCAAGCGGTTTCATTGAATTTACATCAATACCGACACATTTTTCACCAAGCAGTTCAACAAGTTCACGATTACCTCTGCCCCTCTTATGTCCCGGAACATCAAAGGGTACAACACGCTGTTTACGAAATCTTTGCAAAGCCTCATAAATAGGAGCTTTTTTCTGAGCCTCAATATTCATAATAATAATCCTCTTTACAGACAGTAACTCAATAGAATTACAAATAATAAAAGGTGATACAAATTGTATCACCTGTAATCAACAATATTCAATTTATAGAATAACTATAAATAAAAATATTTCCGTTTTCAGAGCGTTTACAGCAAATATACTTACTACTCTTATTGACCGTTTCACAAGTGATGTGCAAATAGCACCGATTATAAAGTAATCAACTTATAAAATTTGAGCTTCTAACTCAATCAATAATGTGGCAAAAGCCACTCTCGGCAGCTGACCCGCCTGTCCGTATGGGCTTAACTTACAAAAAGCAAGTGGTCATATATTTGCATGAAAACAGAAATAAACAATCTTCACGCCAAAGTACAATAAAAAGTACTCCACTATAATAAAACAAATTTTTCTATTTGTCAAGAAAAATATTTACGCAATTAAAAAGTAAAAACTAATTTAAATCATAGTCCTTTACATTCAAATATTTTAGATTTATAATTATTGTATTATAAAAAACTTACTAAAATTACAGCTAAAGCTAATCTGACAAAAAATTAAGAAATGATTAATTAAAGGACAGAAAAAATGACAGAGCGACAAGAAATAATCAACTATTGTCTTACATATAAAAATGCATATGAGGACTATCCATTTAGTGATAAAAACTGGTGTGTAATACGCCACAGGGAAAACAACAAGGTATTTGCGTGGATATTCAATAAAGATGGTAATGTATGGATAAATTTAAAATGCAAGCCTGAGCTTACACAATTCTGGAGAAACACATATAAAGCAGTAATTCCGGCTTATCATTTGAATAAGGAGCATTGGAACTCAGTAATATTGAATGATACTGTACCAACCGAAGATATTTTCAATATGATTGCTGACAGCTACAATTTAACTTTGAATAAAAAATAAAAAGGCTGAGAAAATGAGGTTATAAACACTTCATTTTCTCAGCCATTTTTATTTACCATAATATACATGAATCCCTTTGTTTTCAACATATTCCCGCTATAATTTTATTGCATATTTGTAATTATAATTAAATATTAATTACATATATATTATAAGTTTGTAAATCATTTAAGAACTATTGTAAGAATTTTGTTGCTATATTTACAAAGATTTTTTCATCCGCAATTTGCAAAATTAAGATATTTCTGAGATATTTTTACTTTTCAAGGCTAAATACACTTGATTTTTATTTGCTTTTATGTTAAAATTGTAATTGTGAAGTTACATTTTTGTAACTTCACGATATATAATGGAAATTTCATAATGTCAACAAAAAGAAAGGATGATAACTTATCGGTATTTTGTTCAAGAAGAAAATTCCTGCCATATTCGTATCTGTAGCTTTGACACTTACTTCTGTATTGTCTGTTACTGTTATGGCTAATGCGGCTTCCTCCTTTAACCCGAGGTACTCTGCACCGTCTTATGACAACAGCTATTACTACAGCAGTAAAAACATTTTCTATAGTACTGGATATGGTATGCCAAACTGTACTGCCTATGCTTTCGGCAGAGCTTATGAAATTCTCGGCTATGAGCCTAACCTCAGTCATGGCAATGCTCAGGATTGGTACGGCTACAATATGTACGGTGGTTACTACAACTATGGTTCAACTCCAAAGGTTGGTGCTATTGCTTGTTGGTCATATTCAGGTGGCGGTCATGTCGCTGTTGTTGAATCTGTAAGCAATGGTACAATTACTCTTTCCAACTCTGCTTGGAGAAGCACTAATTTCTACCTTTCATATGCAAGCACATCTGATTCTAATGTCGGTGGCAACAGCTGGTGGAACTTCCAGGGATATATCTATATTCTTGATTCAGCTGACAGCTTCGATGATTATTCTGACAGCTACTATGATGACAACAACGATGATGATGTTATACTTGATATTGCTGATGCATCTTCTTATAGCGAGGGAAACTATACTGTTGATACTTCATCAGGTTCTTCTCTTAATATGAGAGCAGGTGCTGGCACATCAAATGGTATTGTAACATCAGTTCCTTACGGAACACAGCTCTATATTTCTGATATTAAAGCAGGTGGAAGCTATGTTTGGGGATATACCTCATATAACGGCTGTGACGGCTGGGTAGCTCTCGACTATTGCTCATATGTATCCTCTGAAATTTCCGAAAACACTGACAACGAGGACAATAGCTACGATAATGTTGGAGCTGAAAATCCAATAGAGGAAGAGCCAACCGAAGAAATTACAGAAGCACCTGTTGAGGAAGCTACTGAAGTAACTGAACCTGTTACTGAAGAAGTTACCGAGCCTGCAACTGAGGAGGTTGCTGAAGAAACAACAGCACCTACAGTTGAAACCACAAAAGCAGATGATTTTGTACTATATGTTGCAGATGTAAACGGTCTTAACACTATTGTTTATCCGTTGACACAGGCTGATCAGATTGCTGATATAGAGCTTGGTGCCGGCAACTACAATATATACATGCATAAAAATGGTGAAGCTTTAGGTTCAGGTACTACTCTTGAAATTACTGCAGCAAGCAATGTTAAGATTACATATAGCGAAAATGAAGATGTTTTCTCAATCACACAGAGCAGAGCTCCACAGGCTGAGCCTACAGAGGAAACTACTGCTCCTGTAGAAAATGCAACCGAAGCAACAGTTGCACCAACTACAGAAGCAACAACTGTTCCTGCAACAACCGTAACACCTGTTACTACAGCTGCAGCATCAACAACATCTTCAACTGCTCCTGCTGCAACAAAAGCACCTGAAAGCAAAACAGCAGCTACTACAAGTAATACTGCTATTCAGACAGGTCAGGGACTTTATGTTGAAGGAGCAATCCTGCTTACACTTTCTCTTACATCACTTGTTCTTTTCTGGATTAAGCGTAGAAAGTACAATGACTGATTTTCTTAGTTGAGCTAAGCTAAATTGAATTATTTAAAAAACTGTCTTGCAGATATGCAGGGCAGTTTTTTCTTGCCATTCAAAATTAAAAAAGCTTTGAGTAAAGAAGCTTACAACGCCTCTTTATCCAAAGCTTTTTATTATATTTATATTCAGTTTGCACCCACTATTGATATACTGTCATATCCTACCTGATAATGCGTTGTAACTGCATCATCAATAACAAGTGCCGCTGTATCGTTAAGCTCAGTATCCGGCACAATTACCGTTACTCCCTCATCACTTATATAGCATAATGACTCCGAAAAACCCTTTGCCTTGATGATACTTTCTATACTATCCTGAATTGTAAAAGTTTTCAACATTTTCTCAATACTCTGTTGAGCATTGCTCTTGTCCTCATCTGAGGAGCTTTCAAGCTCAAAAACTTCATTTGCCTCATCAATAATTTTATCCTGAGTGTTCTGCCTTTTAGTTCTCTCTGTTGCAAAGAAATTTTTCTGTGCCTTAGACAGAGCCGCTGTTTCTACTGCCTCATCATCTGTTGCTGTATTGCTGACAGTAGCGTTTACATATGATGCCGCACCAAGCTCCTTTGAGGTTGTGCTTGGTGATGAACCTGATAACTGCCAGTTTATATAAACTGCTGTTCCAAGTGCAAGTACAAGTGCTGCCAATACAATATGCCTTTTTTGAATTTTCATAATACTACCGACCTTTATTCTGATAATTTTGTAATACATACATTTGCTGTTGAAATACCGAGCGACTTTGTGACTGCCTCAGTAATACGCTCTATCACAACAGGATCGTCACCGCCCTCACATACAACAAGCACTCCCCTGATATGGGGTTGAATTTCCTTTGTTTTGGTTGTACTGTTTTCAAGATAGATATATTCAACCGAATTTTCCATTGTAAGCAGTACCTTCGTCTGCCCTGCTCCCTCAATTTGTGAAATAACCTTTTGCAAATCACTCTCAATTTCTGTACTATAGGTTGTTACTGAAAACCCTTCATCCTCTGACATTTTAACCTTACCAAGGTCTATGTATGATGACAGAAATATCAGTGCAATTCCCACAATACCTGAGATTATTACTATTCTGCGAACCTTGTCATTATCAATCAGCTTTTTTAATGCTCCTGTTTTGTTATCGTCCATAGCTACTCCATAATTATTTCAGGCTCTACACCAAAATTTGTCCGTATTAATTCAGATATTTCATTTGTGCGTCCTGCGGTTTCTTTGTTTATATATATGCTTGCTGATGATATGATTATGCGTTCTCCACCCTCAGTAGCAAGAATAAATTTACAGCTTTCAACCTCAATATTATTCTGCATAAGTAAATCCGCTGCCGCAAGCTCAAGATTTTCTCTTGTGCGGTTGACAATCATATTACTGTATGCCTCATCACTACTTGCCGTAATATTTTCAGCAGTTTCATATTGGGAAATATCTATATCAAATGAACTGACTGCATTTTTTACAGGATTTATCATACAGCATATTATAAATGCTCCAAGCACAAGATTTACAATTTTCTTTGTACTGCCGTCAGTGACAAAGGTAGTTACAAGTGTACAAATAAGCGAAGTGGCACACACAACTATTGCAACATTAAACAGCTCTTTCATTATGAACTGCCTCCCATTATAAGCACGATGGCAGTTGATATTATATAGATTGACATTATACAAAGCAATATTGCAAGCATTGTTGAAAATACTGTTGACACACTTTCAAGAAGCTTCGCAGACTGGGAAAGATTGAGAACCTCTGCGGTTGATTTTCCAATCCATAATGTCAGAATCCACATAACACTCTGAAGAATAACAGGTAAAAATACCACGCCAACCGAAAGAATTACAAATACTCCCACACCTGATTTCAGCAAGCTTATACTTCCCTGCACCGTCTTATATGCATCTGACAAAGCAGAGCCGACAATGGGAATGAATGAATTAAGCGTAAATCTTACTGCTCTTGTTGAAACATCATCAAGCGATGATGTAATCAACTGTTTAATTGCAAGAACGGCTGTAAAAATAGTCATACCAAAGCCAAGTATCCATTTGATACACTTTGAAATAACATTAATAAAACCGTTCAGATTTATGTCAGGAGATACATTTGAAGTAATACTGAGTGCTAAAAACATATCCAGCAACGGCACTATGATTTTTGAGGAAAGTTGTCCTACCCCTGTACCTGCCGAAAGCATCATACCATAATAAGATGCACCGCTGATTGCGTGTCCTGAGCTTGCCATAATAACAATCATTACAGGAATATAGGCTACCATAAGATTTGATGATATTTTTATTACATCTGCGGTACTTTCAATAACCTGAATAGCAGGAACTGCAACCGAACAGGTAATACAAAGTGTGGTTGTAATATTCAGAGCAGTTGAAACATCTGCATTAATTGAATTTTTATATGCCGACACCATTGAGCTTAAAAGCAACAAGGCAATAATTGAAACAAGTCCCTTTATTGGAAATGAAATATTATCGCTTGCCATTCTTGATATTTCTTCAATTATTGATGAAAACGAAACATTTGTTATAGAATTAATATCAGCCGAATCCGCTCCTATATTATGCAGGCTTTGCTTTGCCTGCTCTGAAAGGCTGTCATAAACTCCTGACATATCATAAAGCATTGTTTTTTCCTCGGCATTAACTGTTACTACCGATAAAACCATAAGTACAGCTGTTATAAAAACAACTGCAAGAATTTTCTTCACATTTTGACCTCCTGATTTTTATACATTTTCACCAGAAACACCCAAACACTACATCAAAGACATCACTGTGCTTAAAATATCGCTGTATAGAGGTAATGCTGTTACTGTTACCATAATTTTTCCTGCAAGCGATAAATTGTTTGCAAGCGTGTTACTGCCTGCATCCTTGCAGGTGTTTACTGCAAATTCAGTAATCAGGCATATTCCAATGACCTTCAAAAGAATAACTACATAATTCCCATCTATCTGCGATAATGCAATTATCTGGTTAATCTGTTTTACAACTGCGGAAACCTCTGATAATACAAGCACTAATATTATTGTTGAACAGGAAATTATAAGCATAAGTGCAATTTCACCGTTTTTAGGCTTTAGGGTAACATACATAATTACTGTTACAACAGCGAAAACACAAATTGAAAATATATTCATAATACTTCACTCAATTTTTTGCTTATAGCAATTAATCAAAATCCAAATAACTGCTTTATTGTTGAAAAAAGTGTACTTATCTGAGTTACGATCAAGGTCAGTACAACAATTAAGCCTGCAAGTGAAGTGAGCATTGCCTGCTCTTCCCTGCCACTTCGTATCAACAGTTGGGTCAGCACCGCTACAATTATTCCTATTGCCGCTATTTTAAATATAAGCTCTACATCCATAAGCATAACCTCTAAATCATAATAAGGGCTGCTGCTGTACCTATAAAAAAGCCCATAGTTTTATATAATCTTGATTTTTGCGATACCTGTTCTTCTGCGTCAGCAAGCTGTTTTAAAAACATAATTTTATACAATTCAATATGCTTTAGCTGTCCGTCAACATCAGTTTTGCCGAGCTGAGAACCAAACTCCATTAATAATTCTATATCCTTCTTATTAAGTGAATAGGCTTTCGGAATTGTCAGTACTCCACCCTGCCAAAGGCTGTAAAATGACTTTGAATAGTCAGGCTTAATGCAAAGCGATTGCAATTCTTTGCTGTCGGCACACCTCGCAACAAGTGTATAAATATCCTCAGAATTGTATTTAATATTAATAGCAAGCGAATTTAAAAATACTATAAATGAATTTAGAAATTCCCTACGCCTGCCCAGTGACTTTGACATATAATACCCAACAGAAAATGATGCACCAATTACAAGCACCGAACCTAAAAGCTTAATGACCAATCAGTTCACCAACTTCAACTATCTTTGAAATTTCCCCTACCGAGTTTTTATTTGAAAGAAATACTATTTTAGAAAATGCTCTGGTCTGCAAAATTCGTACCAGATTAACCTTACTCATAAGCTCCTTTTCATTTGCTGAATGTACTGTAGCTATAATGTTTACTCCGCTGTTTACGCAATGGGAAATCGCCTTAATATCTGAATCCGAACCAATCTCGTCACAAACAATATAATCAGGTGCCATACTTCTTATAGCCTGCATCATACCGTCATATTTTTTGTAGCCGTCATAAACATCACAAAGCCCAATATCATTTTGAAATGTTCCTCCTGCCATTCCTGCAATTTCTCCACGCTCATCAATTACAGCAACATTTTTAAATTGTTCTATGGAAAGATAACGAGCATAGTCCCTTATAACAGTTGTTTTTCCTGAGCATGGCACTCCACAAACAAGCAAGCCTCCACTTGTTTTTCCAAGTCTTTTTACAAGCTCTGCTGAACAACCCTTATATTCTCTTGCAATTCTTATGTTAATTGATGACAAATCTCTGATATTACTGATATTGCCTCCACTCATCACCGCTGTTCCGCAAATACCTGCCCTATGACCACCATTCAGCGTTACAAAGCCATTTATTATTTCATTTTGTCTTGCATATACTGAGTGATTACAAATATTGTTAAAAGTATCAGAAATATCTGCCCTGCTCACAATCAGCAAAGAATCAATCGCAGGAGTGCTTGAAATTCCGCCCTGTTTGGTAACATAGTATGTAATATCAGGGCAGACTACAGCAAGTGGGCGATTTATTCGCAAGCGAATTTCCATAGCCTTTTTACTAAGCTTTGATGCAAGCGGTGCAACTCTTCTATACAACGAGTTTGAAAGACAGCCACACACCTGAGCAAAGCGTTCTTCATCATTAAAAGTTGCCATTTAAAATTCCTCCTAAAGGTTTGTACACTTAATACTATGTTGACAAGCACAAAAATATGACCTTACTGAAAAAATCAGTAAGGTCATTAATTTTAGCACATATAAATATTAATTCAATTTTCGGAGAGTTGCTTTACACGATTATACAAATCAGGGAATTTTTTTCTCATAGCGAAATATGGTTTGTAATCTCCATTATCCTCACTTGCAAAGAAGTGGGAGGTTTCACCCTCATAGCAGAGCTTGTCTGTATCAGTATTTATAACCTGATAGTGGAATGTCATTTTAACTCCTGAAAATTCCTTAAAATCAACAATTACCTTAAAATTATCATCAAAACGCAGAAACGAAAGAAATCTTCCTGTAGCTGAAATTGCAGGTATTATTATTCCGTTATGCTCAAGCTCACAATAGCTCATAACATTATCACGAAACCATTCCATTCTTGCATCTTCAAGAATCCTCAGGTAATTTGAGTGATGTACAACACCCATTCGGTCGGTTTCATAATACTTTACTCTGCGACTATATTCCCAGCTCATTTACATTCATCTCCACAACTATTATTCTGAAACTTCTTCTCTGATAGTGGTACGCTTGATTTTACCGCTGATAGTCTTAGGCATTTCATCAATAAATTCAAGAAGCTGTATATGTTTATAGCTTGCAAGACGACTGTTTGCAAAGTGCTTTATATCCTGCTCAAGATCCTTTGAAGGCTCATAACCATCAGCAAGCTTAACTACTGCCTTGATAGCCTGTCCTCTTGACTTGTCAGGAACACCGATAACAGCACATTCAATAACAGCCGGATGCTTAACAATTTCATTTTCAACTTCAAAAGGACCAACTCTGAAGCCTCTTGACTTGATAAGGTCATCAATTCTGCCTACATACCAATAGTATCCGTCCTCATCTCTGTAGGCTGTATCACCTGTATGATAAACACCGTTACGCCATACATTCTTATATAATTCCTCGTCACCGCAGTAACCCATAAATATGCCATACTGCTTTTCAGAAGGAAATACTACTATTTCGCCAACCTCATTATCAGCCAGCTCCTCGCCCTCATCATTGACAATTCTTATATCATAAAGCGGAGTAGGCTTGCCAAGTGAACCCGGTTTTGATTCTGAGCCGTTGAGATTTCCGAGCATAAGCACAGATTCAGTCTGACCAAATCCCTCCATAAGCTTTAAGCCTGTTTTTTCAAATACCTTTTCAAAAACCTGAGGATTGAGGGCTTCACCGGCAGTAGTAATATGCTTTAATGATGACAAATCATATTTTTCCATATGACTTTTAATGAAATATCTGTAAACAGTAGGAGGTGCACAGAATGATGTTACCTTGAAGGTTTCTATAATATTCAAAAGCTTGTTTGGAGAAAATGCATCAAAGTCATATACCATTACAGCACAGCCACAAAGCCATTGACCGTAAATTTTACCCCATGAAGCCTTAGCCCAGCCTGTTTCAGCAACAGTAAGATGCAGACCCTTTTCCTGAACATTCTGCCAGAATGCAGCGGTTACAATATGAGCGAGGGTATAAGAATGATTATGCATAACAGCCTTTGGATAGCCTGTAGTACCAGAGGTAAAATATAAAAGAATTGGTTCATCAGCTTTTGTATCAATTCTTTCAAGGGTATCGTCAGCAGCCTTAACCTCAGCAGTAAGATTTATTGTATTCTCCATATCCTTGCGAACAACAAATACCTTGTTAAGAGGTGCTTGCTCAGATGCCTTGAGCATATCAGAAGCGGTATCGCCCTCATTTGTTACAACAGCATATTTTATATCAGCACTCTTAATGCGATAAACAATATCGCTTACAGTAAGCATATTAGTAGCAGGAATAGCTATTGCACCAAGCTTATGAAGTGCAGGAATAACATACCAGTACTCATAATTTCTTTTAAGGATAAGAATTACCTTATCGCCCTTTTTAACACCATTAGCTTTAAAAACATTTGCAGCTTTATTACTAAGAACAGAAATATCCTTAAAGGTAAAGGTTTTGGTTTCATTATCAGGTGTAGTCCATACTAAGGCAGTATCATCAGGAGCAAGACGAGCCATCTCATCAACAACATCATAGCCAAAATTATAATTATCTTCAAATTTAAGCTTAAAAGAATTAAGTACTCCATTATCATCTAAGGTATAGTCACAAAAATTTTTAAAAAGCTGCATAAAATATCTCCTTTTATTTATAAAGATGATAAAATCAAAAATTCAATAAATACAAATGATAATTAATACAAAGCCAGAAACTAACGGCTGATATTAATATCACTTGACTATAATAATATTATATCCTCACAAAAAATTTTTTCAATATATCCAATAATGCAAATAAAAATAATTTTGAATAAGGTTATGCAGAACACGCATAACCTTATTCATAATAGTAAAAACAGCAAAAAATATAATGCAAATGGGGAATTTTCTGAAATTTTACAGATAATTAATTTTTTCAAAAAGGTGTTGACAAATGTCGCTTTGGGTGATATAATTATCATCGTTGAGTTGAGAAACAGCTTACAAAATGATTTGTTATTTACAAATTTTAAAAAATAAAAAATATTTTGTAAAAAAGTGTTGACAAATTAAACTTTTGATGATATAATAAATATCGTTGAGTTGAGAAACAACAAAACAAACAATTAAATATGCGAGAGTGCTGGAATAGGCAGACAGGCACGTTTGAGGGGCGTGTGTTTATGACGTGTGGGTTCAAGTCCCATCTCTCGCACCAAAAGACCGTATGTAATATGCGGTCTTTTATTTTTATTATCTTATCTTTTTATAATATTAAATTTTACCCTTTACTCAATACATAGAAAACGCAGGAAAGAAAACATATGAACGATAATCAACTTATAACTATAGCGACTATCAAAACGCCTTTTAAGCAAAAATTCGGAATACCTCGGCAAAGCGGATTAGTTAGCACAATTAAAGCTGAAATCAGATTTACTGGTGAATTTCGCAGTCCTGAGGCAATACGAGGGATTGAAGAATTTTCTCACCTTTGGCTTTTATGGGGATTTTCAAAGGCAAAAAGAAATAATATCAGCCTGACAGTTGCACCGCCAAGGCTTGGCGGAAATGAACGCAAGGGAGTTTTTGCCACCCGTTCACCATTTCGTCCCAATTCAATCGGCTTATCAAGTGTTAAGCTTGAAAAAGTAAAATATCTTGAAAACGGAGAGCCTGTACTCATAGTATTGGGTGCGGATATTCTTGACGGCTCACCAATTTATGATATAAAGCCCTATCTCCCCTACACCGACATTCACGCAGATGCCGTAGGCGGTTTTGCTGATGAATTTAAGGACAAAACCATAAAGGTTGTAATACCTGAAAAATTAAAACTCAAGCTTCCTGTCAAGCTTCAAAAAACAATCATTGATGTTCTGGCACAAGACCCCAGAGCCGCCTATAACAAAAATGACGGATATATATACGGAATGAGCTTTGAAAGCTATGACATAAGATTTAAGGTTGTACAAAACATACTCTATGTTACCGATATAGTTCACGCAAATTCTGAAAATATAAAATAGGCAAAAGTAAAGGGCTGTTTACTTTTAAACAGTCCTTTGGTTGTTTTTAGAATAAAATTTTTATATCAGGAAATAGCTTCTTCAATCTTTTTACTTGCTTTTTTTGACTATCTAACATAGAGCCATCTGGCAAAATTGCTCCGCTTAAGTTTGTTCCGCTTAAGTATGCTCCGCTTAAGTATGCTCCGCTTAAGCTTGCTCTTATTAAGTTTGCTCCGCTTAAGTTTGCTCCAATTAAGTTTGCTCCGCTTAAGTTTGCTATTCTTAAGTTTGCTCCGCTTAAGTATGCTCCGCTTAAGTCTGCTCCGCTTAAGTCTGCTCCGATTAAGTCTGCTCCGATTAAGTCTGCTATTCTTAATTTTGCTCCGATTAAGTTTGCTCCGCTTAAGTTTGCTCTGCTTAAGTCTGCTCTACCAAATATAATAGTTTTCCTACAAGCACATAACGCCTGATGAAATAATCTATTATCATTAACTTTATAAACATTATTCCAAAGCGAGTATTTTTCATCTTCATTTAAATAAGGCTCATAGACTTGTGAGTATATATTGATAATAGATACAAATATATTGTATATTTCATTAATTGGATTTTTAGCAGAACCGATAAATTTACACATATAACTGCCATTTGTAAGCAATTCTTCAAAAAATATCGGAAGAAATCTGTGTTTAGATTCTATTTCCGGAAAATGAAGTTTTATATCAGTAAAATCACTTTTATTATCTTTTAAGTACATTGCCCTTAAAAAAATAAATACTGACACTTTTGGATTTATCGCAGCAAAATGAAAAAGCTCACATAATTTATTAATAAAGAGTTTTATTTCATTATCTGATAAAGTTTTTTCACTAACATTTTCATATTGTGCATATAAAGCATTAAGCTCTGAATAAATTTTTTCACACAAAAAGAAATCTCTGATATTATTATGGTAAAACTCTATGGCTCCGTTATTAGAATTTCTTTTCCAATAGCTACAAATAGCATAGCTGTTTTTTAAAATATCACTTATCTTAACATCATCAGTTATTTTTTTAACTATTTTTTCAATTTCATCTGATTTTACAGAAAATTCGCTATTACCAGATTCATACATTTTATACGCAAGCTCTTCATTGACCTTAAAAACTAAATCTTTATAATCAGATATACTATGCCTACTCTCCGTAAATGTTTCATTATACGGAGTTTCTGTTATTGTATCATAAAATATTTTACGATAAATTGCCCAGTCATTACTTAATTCTTTATCAGAAAAATCATTTGATGATAGCATATATAAAAGCAATGGTGTATCACATACCCCCTCTGCATTGCGTTCATTAATATTTTCAATAAAGCTTTGTACATTCTGGTCAATACTCTGCTCACATTCTTTGGTATATTTTTCTATCCATTCATCTCTTTTGGCTTTATCAAAATGCTCTAAATATATAAACTCTTTTTTCTTTAAGCTTAATGAATTATAATTCATATTATTGTCAGGTCGTGTTGTTATTATTATACTGCAAGCTTTACGAAAAACATTCAAATCATTCAAAAATTTTCGATAACCTATCTCCTTATGTATTAAGCATAACTCATCATAGCCATCAAGTATGATTACTGGATTTTTAAATACACTAACAAAATCATTATAATCCTTTGTTTTGGTGTAATTAAAAATTACTTTTGAAATCGTATTCTTCTTTTCTTCCAAATCTTCTTTTGGCAAATCTCTAAGGCGAATTGTTACAAGTGTTCTATTCTCAAATAAACCTGTTGTAAAATATTGATGATTCAGCCAACTGACAAGGCTTGTTTTTCCACTGCCTGCATCACCAAGAATAAACAGAACCTTATTATCATTACTTTTAACAAAATCAGTAAGCCTTTGTTCCAAGTCATCTCTGGGTTCTTCCAAAAAATCATTATTAACTTTATATTTCTGAAAAACAAATGTGCTTGCTAAATTTACAATTTTATCGTGCTTTTCCTTGTGCAGAAATAATTGCTCTGTAAAATTATTGAAATAATTATTGTTGTCTGTATAGCCTTCTTTACTTGCTGTTCCTTGAAGGTTTTGTGATACATTTTTTATTGCACTCAACAAGGTATTATTTGTAGCATCTAAACTTTCTATGAAAAGGAGAATTTTATCCCAATTTTTCTTTAATGACTCTAATTCTGCATTTAAATTTAATGATATATTCAATAACTCTAACAATATATCTTTTTCACTTAAATTATTTTGGAAAAAGTTCTTATCCTTTAGCAATTCAAAAACTTGTCCAAGTATTTTTATTAGCAAATTTTCGTAATCATTCGATAATTCTCTACCGTTTTGCTTTCGCTTTTCTATTATAGAATTAATCAGCATTTGGGTATCTGTCAGACCGTTTATATTATCCGCTGTTGATAAATCATATAAAATCCATTTGATTTCATCTTCTATTCTTTGCTTTGCATCACTATCGGATATTTCTTTTAAATTTTCCTCTACTATCTGTTCAAGCTTTTTTTCCAATGCTTTCGTTGATTGTATATTTGAAATATTTTCTATCAACGATTTTATCATAGCAGCTGAAGGTGTAAAAGGAATTGGAGCAACCTTTAAGGCAAACTCTACTAAATAAACAACCAAATTCTTTGCAGCACTTTTATCCTGAGTACCTAAAAATTCCATATCTGACATTTCACCCCTTTATTTTTATAAATTCATTATATTCTTTTGCCTGCACATTGTCAATATTTATGTACACTATGCTATATACAAACACAATAATTAACCATAAAAAACAAACCTCAAAGGCAACCAATTACGCTACCCTTGAGGTTTTTATTATAATATTAATTTGTAAGCTTAATGTTTTGCTTATGCAACCCAATTACTGCCGTCAAATACTCCGCCACCAACTGGAATTGTGAGGTCCTGTGTCTGGTATGTGCCATTTGTGAAGATGATTAATTCTGCCTCACCAGGGATTTCAAGCTCATATACATTGTCCTCTGTGTTCTTCATTTCAACACCAGGCCATTCAACCATTTTTTCATCAAGCTTGCTCCAATAGTAAGCATATACCTTTTCCCAATTCTGAGTATTAACAAACTTTACAGTATTGTTCATTAACTTATAGTCAAACTTGCTGTTAATTGCATACTGGTGTGCTGTTGAACCAGCCTTACAGTTAATTACAATTTTCTTTGTGCGAATATCGCCAAATACATCTGTACCCATTGAAGTTACTGTTGCTGGAATTGTAATCTCTTTAAGATTTTCGCAATCTGAGAATGCATATGTATCAATCTCTGTTACTGTTGATGAAATTACAACCTCTGCAACTGATGTGCTTGCAAATGCAAGTCTGCCAATGTTTGTAATGCCCTCTTCAAATACTACCTTTTTAATATCATTTGCGTAATATCTCCAAGGCTGTCCCCATACTTTACCGTAACCGTATGTGATACCTGTTCCGCTGATTGTCATTACACCTGTTTCAAGATTTAATGACCAAACTGCTTTATCGCCACACTCGCCTGTTACTACTTTGCCTGTTGTATAATCAACCCACTGCTCGCCACTGTAGAGCTTGCTCTCTTTTGGAAGTGAAATATCTGATGTCTTGTTTGTCTTGCCGTCATTGAAAATAATTGTATCTGCTGTTTTTGGTACTTCAACGCTGAAAATATTATTTTCAACAGCTGTCATCTTAACGCCTGGCCACTGTGTAAGTGTTGTGTCATTCTCATTCCAGAAATATGCATATATCTCTGACCAGTTGTTTGCGTTCTGATAGTAATATACTGTTGTATCCTTTACAGGCTCAGTTGTTGGTTCTGTTGTTGGAGCCTCTGTTGGCTCAACTGTTGTTGGTGCTACTGTTGTAGGCTCTGTTGGTACTTCGTAATCTACCCATGACTTGCCGTCATAAAGCTTGCCGAATGCAGGAATTGTTAAGTCAGCTGTCTGTGATTTGTCACCATTGTTGAAAATGATTTTTTCTGCTTCGCTTGGAACCTTTACACTATAAATATCGCCATTTACAAGTGTCATTTCAACACCAGGCCATACTGTTAATGTTGCTTTCTTATCATTCCAATAGTATGCATATACCTTTGACCAGTTTGCTGTATTCTTGTAATATACATAATTTTCAGCTGCTGGCTCAGTTGTTGGAGCTTCTGTTGGCTCAACTGTTGTTGGCTCTGTTGGTACTTCGTAATCTACCCATGACTTGCCGTCATAAAGCTTATTGAATGCTGAGATTGTTATATCTGCTGTCTGTGCTTTATCGCCATTGTTGAAAATGATTTTTTCTGCTTTTTCTGGAACCTCAACGCTGTAAACATCACCATTTACAAGTGTCATTTCAACGCCAGGCCATACTGCTAATGTTGCATCCTTATCATTCCAATAGTATGCATATACCTTTGACCAGTTTGCTGTATTCTTATAATATACATAGTTTACTGTTACAGGCTCAGTTGTTGGAGCAACTGTTGTAGCTTCTGCTGTTGTAGGAGCTACTATTGTTTCAGGCTCTGTTGTAGGCTCTACAGTTGTTGGAACCTCCTCCTTATATTTACCAACTAAACCACTGTTTGGTAAATCAAGAAGATACTTCTGAACATTTGTTGCGTCCTTAACATTTACATAATTATCTTCATCTGTATCTGCTGCAACCATCTGAGCTGCTGAGAACTCTGAAAGCTCTGCAATGTAAGACTGAATAGCTGTTACATCGCCTACATTAATCTTTTCGTTAAGTGTTGCATCACCGATTAATACTTTGCCTGTGAATGCTGTTGTAGGAGCAACTGTAACTGGCTCTGTAGTTGGCTCAACTGTAGTTGGTTCAACTGTTGTTGGCTCTGCTGTTGTTGGCTCTGTTGGTTTTGTGTATTCAACCCAGTTTGAACCATCATAAAGCATATTGAATGAAGTAATCTTAACATCCTTTGTCTGAGCACCATTTCCGTTATTGAAAATTACATTTTCAGCACTTGCAGGAACCTCAATGCTATAGATATTATTTTCAACTGCTGTCATTTTGTCGCCAGGCCACTTTGTAAGAGTTGTGTCCTTTTCATTCCAGTAGTAAGCATAAATATCTGACCAGTTAGATGTGTTCTTGTAATAAATATAATTAACTGATACAGGCTCAGTTGTTGGAGCGACTGTTGTTTCAACTGTAGGTACAACTGTTGTTGGAACTTCTGTAGTAGGTTCAGCAGTTGTAGGCTCTGTTGGAGCTTCATAATTCTTCCATGCATCACCGCTGAATACTTTATTATAACCGTCAATTTTAATATCCTTAGTCTGTGAGCCAGAACCATTATTGAAAATAATCATTGTAGCCTTTTCAGAAACTGAAACGCTGTAGATATTTCCATTAACCTTTGTCATCTGTGTGCCAGGCCATTGTGTCATACTCTGGTCTGAAGTATCCCAGTAATATGCATAAACATTTGCCCAGTTATCTTTATTTTCAAAATAAAGAATATTTTCAGATACAGGTTTAGTAGCATCTGGAACTTCCAAAATATCCCTTGCAGATGAAATGCGAGGTTCAATTACAGCAGCATTAGCTGTCATTGGTATTGCAGAAACTGAACCAATCATTATAGCTGCAAGCAAAGCTGATGTAACTCTTTCAAACTTACGCTTCATAAAAATCCTCCAAATTTTTAATACATAAATAATAAATTCAGAAAGATGAAAAACAACAATTTTTCATATCTCTTCTTTATCCAAATTATACCACAATCGTAAAAAAATTTGCAATATACAGATTGACAGATTAAAATGAATGTAAATTCTAAAAAATTATACAATAAATAAAAACTCGCTCAATTTTATCACATCGGAGCAAAAACTGCCATATTTTTAGTTGATATTAACATATTAGCACTCGCCTGTTTGTGCATTTTGCCAATTCAGTTTTTATATTCTCAAAAAATTAGCTTATCATACTTTAATTATTTTAAAAATTTATATGTACAATGTACAACAATCAATTATTGCTGTATTTTGCGTTTAAAAATCAAATAATCTGCAAAACTAACCTAAAAATCAGGTTTTTAATTTATGATTAGTGTTTTTATACAATATTTTTTTAATAATCAAATTTTACATTTATATAATGCTGATTTTTCGCAAGCATAGTCAAAAATGGCTCAGTTGTATAAATTACATAAATCAGAAAACTTAATTAATAAATCTTACAATCAAGTATTATGTATGCCAAATTATCTGAACAAAAAACAGAGCTGCCATTTCTGGCAGCTCCACTTTTTTAAAATAATATTAATTATTATTTCTGTTATTATTCTGGGCATTGTTATTGTTGTTTTTTGGAGTATCATCAATAACATTAATTCCCTGGTCAACTGTATCATCACGAACAGAAGAATATTCACTGAGTACCCATGTGTATTCACCTGTTGTAATAACGCTGTCGCAGTATTCGCACTTTCCTGAATTTGTCATTTCAAGTGGTGCACCACAGCATGGGCAGGAATGTGCTTGCAGGTCTTTATTAACTTCGTTAGTCTTAACGCCTGTATTACGAACAAATCTGAGAACATATCTGAGTTCATAACGAGCATTCGGATCTCCACGAAGAACCTGATTTGTACGCTCATTAACTTCATAGTCAGTAAGTCTTGCGTTGAGATATACACTTACATATTCAAAGTTTTTATCTCTGCGGTATGATGTAAGATATGCTGTGCTTACTGCAACATTCTCTATCTTATTAATTACACCATTTGCAATTTTACGCTTAACCTGCTGTTCTGTCTGGTTATAGAGATTATCGTGCAGATAAATTCTAACAGGTGCAAGGTCACGATTGCTCCAAGCATCCTGAATCGTAACATATACAAATCTTGCAAATGAATTGAAGTCCTCAGCAGAGAAGTTTGGATCGTATTTCTGAATTATCTCAGAAATCTCGCTGGTTCTATCTGGTAAAACAACTGATCTTCCTGCATGTTGCTTAATATTAATAGTTCTTTGAACATTTGTACTATTATTGCTATTGTTATTATTGTTGTTGTCCTTACCACCAAACAATGATGCCTTAATTTTATTGAAAATAACGATAAGAATTATTATTACAGCAATAAACAATACGATAGAAAACTCACCATCAGACATTGTAGAACCTGATGAACTACTATAACTTCTATCAGTATTCCAATCGGAGCTTCCACCCCAATCAGAACCGCCACCCCAGTCGGAGCCACCACCAGTGTCATAATCATTGGAATCGCCAAAATCTACAGGCAAAAGCTTATCAGGAGCAACAAATGATGCACCATTATGTATTGCATTTGGATTTACTGTCGCACTTACTACTGGTGTAATCGCAACAGCAAGTATCATTATTAGAGCAATACTGATTATTGATAATAACCGCTTCAATATACCATCCTCTTTCTGAATTATAAATCATTTACAGTTTAACATATTTCCGACAATAATACAACTATTTTAACAAAATTTATATTGCTACTGTCGAAAAATTCACACAAAAAGGCTGTATCAAAATCGAAATTCTGATACAGCCTTAATTTTAAACATAACTAAATTTTTAAACTTAATTATTTAACCATTGATGCAACTTCAGCAGCGAAATCGTCCTGACGCTTTTCAATGCCTTCGCCCTTTTCAAAACGAACGAACTTAGAAATAGCAATCTTACCGCCAAGCTCCTTAGCTACATTGTTTACATACTGAGAAACACTGAGCTTGTTGTCCTTTACAAACTCCTGATCAACAAGGCAGTTCTCCTTATAGAACTTGTTAATTTTACCCATAACAATCTTATCAGCGATTGCTTCTGGCTTACCCTCATTGATAACCTGCTGACGCATAACTTCCTTCTCATGCTCAATAACCTCTGCTGGTACTTCGCTTGAGTTGAGATACTGTGTATTAAGAGCAGCAATCTGCATTGCTACATCCTTACCACAAGCTACAAAAGCATCATTTGCTGCAACATCTGTATCAAAGTTTACAAGAACACCAATCTTACCACCTGCGTGAACATATGCTACGCAAGCACCTTCCATACGCTCAAAGCGTCTGATCTGAATATTCTCACCGATTGTAAGAACCTTTTCCTGAAGAAGCTCAGCTACAGTCTTGTCTGAGCCTGTTGCTGTGAGTGCAAGAAGAGCCTCAACATCAGCAGGATTCTGCTCGATAACTGTGTTAGCACAAGTCTTTACAAAATCCATAAATGAATCGTTCTTAGCAACGAAGTCTGTTTCAGCATTAACTTCGATTACAACACCAACTGAACAATCGTCAGTTGTAACTGCATAAGCAACACCCTCAGCAGCAATTCTGCTTGCCTTTTTAGCCTGCTTAGCAAGACCCTGTTCTCTTAAAAAGTCAATAGCCTTATCCATATCGCCGTCAGCATTTGAGAGAGCTTTTTTGCAATCCATCATACCGCAGCCTGTTTTTTCTCTGAGTGCTTTTACATCCTGAGCTGTAAATGCTGCCATTATAAAAACATCCTTTCAAAAAGTAGTATATATATTTAAGTAAAATTATTCAGCTGCTTCTTCTGTTTCTTCAACTGCAGCAGCACCTGTCTGACCTTCTCTGCCTTCGATAACTGCATCAGCCATTGCACCTGCAATAAGCTTAACTGCACGAATAGCATCGTCATTACCAGGAATTACATAGTCAATTTCATCTGGGTCACAGTTTGTATCAACAATAGCAACGATTGGAATATTGAGCTTCTTAGCTTCTGAAACTGCAATTCTTTCTTTTCTTGGGTCAACAATGAAGAGTGCACCTGGCATCTCAGTCATTTCCTTGATACCGCCCATAAACTTCTCAAGCTTTTCAATCTCAAGGTTGAGCTTAACTACTTCCTTCTTTGGAAGAAGATCAAATGTGCCATCCTCCTGCATTGTGCGGAGCTGCTTTAATCTGCCGATTCTTCTGCGGATTGTTGTAAAGTTTGTGAGCATACCACCGAGCCATCTTGCGTTTACATAGTAAGCACCAGCTCTTTCAGCCTCTTCCTTTACAGAATCCTGAGCCTGCTTCTTTGTTCCAACAAAGAGAACATTCTTGCCTTCTGCTGAAATCTCACGAACAAAGTTGTAAGCCTCTTCAAGCTTCTTAACGCTCTTCTGAAGGTCGATGATGTAGATACCATTACGCTCTGTAAAGATATACTCTGCCATTTTAGGGTTCCATCTTCTTGTCTGGTGACCAAAGTGTACACCTGCTTCAAGAAGCTGTTTCATTGAAACTACTGCCATTTTAATTTCCTCCTTAGGTTAAAACCTCCGCTGTACCTTTAAATTTTATCGACTCAATAAATCAGATTTTCTGACCACCCTGCCGACAAGTATCAGCGTGCGAAATGCTATATTATTATACCATAAATATGAAAAAAATCAAGTGTTTTTTCAGAAAAACACTTGATTTTTATTAAAAATTCCAATTAAATTTTAAAATCAATCAACCCAAAGGTCAAAGAATCTTACTGTACCGTCCTGAACAAGGAAATTCTGAGTTTCGTGCCAGTCACTTCTGCCTGTATAGAAGCAAAGCACTCTATGCTGAACAGCAGAACCATCCTGATCAAAAATATATGAAACAGCATCAAGAACATCCTGATTAGGCTCTTTGGTTGTAGGAGCATAATACTGATAGTCTGAAATAATAGTGTCAATAGAGGTAGTATTTGAACGGTTCATAGCATCTCTGATAGCCTGAGCAACCAATGCACAGCCGTTAAATCCCATTGAACCAGCCTCACCCATTACAAGTCTTTCAAGCTTTGCTCTGTCATATGTAGAAAGAATTACATGTGTAGGACTATATGATGAATCAACATTGCTGATATTTATCAGATAATCGCCACTTGCTGTATAAGCAAGGTCTGAATTGTCGATATATTCAATCTCGTACTCTTCTTCCTCAGTTTCCTCTTCGGAAGCCTCAGCTAATAATGCCTTAATTTCTTCCAAATCTTCAATTTCAGCCGCTAAAGTCGGAACCTCGATTGAAAGAGTTTCTTTTTCCTCAGCCTTTGTTGTTTCTGTAGCCTTTGTTTCTGCCACAGTAGCTTCGGTAGTTGTTTCAGGTGCAATGTTGTTTGTTATAAGAATTGAAACATCATCAATGCTGCCAACCTCAAAAGAAGCAACCTTGCTGTTTTCAAAAGCATCAGCACCTGGTGCTAATGTTGTTGTTGGAATAACAAGCACAGATGCAGCAAATAATACTGCAAATGCTATTGAAACAGTTTTAAACCTTTTGAATGATTTTGACTTTGAATTATTACTATGCTTACTTACCGCACAACTGTCCTCAGAAACAGTCTTGCTTGATTTATCTGCATAATGTTTACATTTTGTAGCTCTCAAAAATTTGTCCTCCCTGTATTTTGTACTCAGACATAGGCAGACAGAATTTAAAAATCTGTCATTTATGGCATAAGAACTGTCTTTAGTAGTAAAATTTTATCAAACACACAATATCTGTATTAAAACACAAATTTTAAAAAATTGCAACCCCCTCCCATTTTCGATAACTGTAATAATTTGTTATTATTTTGTAATCAACTGTTTTTTATTTCGTAATCTGAATAAAATTTTGTTGATATTACACATATTTTAAAAGATATTTTCTGCTATTATGCCATATTATTAGAAAGTTAAAAATTTTACGATTTATCCCAAAAACGGCTTTTTCTCTGCCTTTTTATGGGCTTGGGGGTTGTACAGGAAATAATTATAGTATCCTGTCCAATCAAGTCAATTTTCTCCCAAGGAATTATATAGTCCTCACATCTTCCAAATATTCCCAGAAATCCTGCTCTCCCAAATATCACGATTGATACAATTCTCGCTGTTTTGGTATCAATTATGACATCATCAACAAACCCTACTCTTCTGCCGTCACAGGAGCTTATTACCTCCTTATGCCTTAAATCAGTAAGATGACAATTCACCTTAATACCATTCCTTTCTTCTGATAAAACAATTAATAAAACAGACAATAATATATATGCATTCGTCATCTGTAAAATTCGTTGACTTTTATAAAAATATTTGCTACAATTAAGTCAATCATACAAGACAATATCACACATTATTAATTATGATATTGTCCACCTTCAGGAGCTGATTATACAATGGAATATATTTTTATAACTGATTCTTCCTGCGATTTAAATGAAAAGCAGGTAAAGGAAATTGGTGTTGAGGTAATCCCTATGGAATTTTCTATGGAGGATAAAAGCTATCTTCACTACCCAGATGCAAGACTTATGAGCCTTGACGAATTTTACAGCAAGTTAAAAACTGGTGTTACAGTTAAGACCTCTCAGGTAAATTACAATACATTTATGAATGTATTTGAAAGCTATCTGAAAGCCGGTAAGGATGTAATTTACACAGGCATTTCCTCAGGACTGAGTGGTACCTTTAATACCTGCAATATGGCAGTAAAGGATTTAAAGGAAAAATATCCTGACAGAAAAATAATTGTAATAGATTCAATATGCGATTCAGCAGGACTTGGAATGCTTGTATATCTTGCAGGAAAAAAATATGCCTCAGGAGTATCAATAGAAGAGCTTGCAGACTATATCAACGAAATGAAAACCAAGCTTTGTCATTGGTTCATAGTAGAGGATTTAGACCAGCTAAAGCGTGGCGGAAGAATTTCAGCAGTAAGTGCAACCTTTGGAAAGGCATTACAGATTAAGCCATTAATCGGAGTTGATGAAACAGGCGGACTTTATAATGCGGCAAAAATCAGAGGAAAAAGCAATGTAATACCGACCTTACTCAAGCACTTTGAAAATGAAGCAACAAATCCAAAGGAAAATATAGTATTTGTTGCACACGCTGACAACAAACAGGGAGCATTGGAGCTGCAGAAAGAGCTTAAAGGAAAATGCAAGGAAGTACAGATATGCGATATAGGACCAGTAATCGGTGCTCATGTTGGTTCAGGAATGCTTGCAATACTTTTTGTAGGAAACAGAGTAAACATAGAAAATTAATTTAATAAAAATAAAAAATGCTGTATCAATTTTGTTTGACACAGCATTTTTTATTTATAATATTAATCACTTTTACCGCTGATAACAAGGCACATAAACAGCACACCTAAAAATCCTCCTACAAAAACACCTGCAACAAATCCGACCATCATAAAATTTACCTCCTACACAGATTTTGACAATAATTATTTAAGCCGTATGTAATAATTATATTGGGTGATGCTTTTGCGAACTATTTATATAGATGTACTGATAACTGTAAATATCTTCATTGATTATATACTGCTGGTATGCACAAGAAGATTCCTCAATATCAGGGCATCATTAAAAAGAGTAATACTTGGCAGCCTGATTGGTGGAGTATTAAGCCTTACGGCATTATTGCCAAAAATCAACCCTTTGATTAATATTCTGCTTGATGTTGCCGAAGCAATGATAATAATATTAATAGCCTTCGGCTTTTGCAGTAAAAAAAATTATATTAAGCGAGTTGCGGTATATTTTTTATTTTCGTTTACATTTTGCGGAATAATGATTGGAATATACACCACATTCAAGCCTTCTGGATTAGCAATATACAACAATACTGTATATTTTAATATTTCCCCAGTATTGCTGATTATACTGACCTTATGCAGTTATTATATTATGATTATATTAAAAAGATTGACGAAAGGTGTAAATGGTCACGAAACCTGCAATATAGAAATTATCACAGGAGGTCAAAGCTATACATTTTGTGCAAAAATTGACAGCGGATGCAATTTAAAAGAGCCATTTTCAGGAGATTATGTAATCATTGCAGAAAAAAGTCTGTTTGAAAATTTAAATATAGCTGACCACAAAACAAGGATTATTCCGTTTGAAAGTCTTGGTGGTGAAGGAATAATCAAAGGGTTCCGACCTGAAATGGTACAAATCAACGGCAGAAAGGCAGGTAATAAAATATATATAGGCATATGTGAAAACATACTAAAAGGCGAAATTAAAGCCCTGATACCGTCAGAGCTTGCGAATAATCAAGAGTGAGGTAACAGACTATGAAGCTTGCAGAAATAATTCTAAGGATAAAAATGTTAATTTTATCTGAAAACGAAGTATTCTACATAAACGGAAGTGAAACATTACCGCCACCGCTGAAAAAAGATGAAGAAGCAAAGGTAATGCAAAAAATAGTAAATGGTGATAATTCCGCAAGAGAAAAGCTTATAGTGCATAATTTAAGACTGGTAGTTTATATTGCAAAAAAATTTGAAACACCGAGTGCAAATGCAGAAGATTTGGTATCCATAGGTACAATAGGACTAATTAAGGCAGTAAAAACCTTTTCACCAGAGCGAAACATAAAATTAGCAACCTATGCATCAAGGTGCATAGAAAATGAAATACTGATGTTTTTAAGAAAATCCTCCCAGTTAAAAAACGAGGTATCAATAGATGAACCGCTTAATACTGATTGGGACGGAAATGAATTATTATTGTGCGACATACTCGGAAGCGAACCTGATACTGTCAATAATAATATAGAAAATGAGCTTGAAAGGCGGTTAGTATTGCAGGCAGTATCGGAGCTAAATGACAGAGAAAGCCTGATAATGGAATTAAGGTTCGGACTAAACGGCAGAAAAGAGCATACACAAAAGCAGGTAGCCGACAAGCTTGGAATATCGCAATCCTATATATCAAGGCTTGAAAAAAAGATAATCCGTCATTTAAAGCACGAGCTTGAAAAGGCAGTTATCTGAGGCAAAAATAAGGCAACACCGACAAAATCAAGTGTCGGTGTTGCCTTTAAAATAATATTAAATTTATATATTTTCGTAATCTTCTCTATTTAGCTCAAGCTCAAGTATTTTCCATTTTTCTCCAAAAAGCTCACAGATTATATCATTTTCCATTATTACACCTTTAAAACCTGCTGATTTATAACAATAATATGCAGTCATATTATTTTCAAATACTCCGATTGTCACCTTTTCTGCATTGAAAATTTCAAATGCATATTTCAAGGCAAGCTTTATCATTATTTTGCCATATCCCCTGCCTCGTTTTGTATCATCAACAATTACAAAGCCTAAACGCAAAATATTCCTGTTGCCATTAACATATCTTATTATAAGGTGTCCGACTATTCCGCTTTCATCAAATGCCGTCATGGGATAAAAATTATCCTTTTCAACACAATCCCCATTGCACTCAATATATTTGTAATTCATATCGGATTCGGTAATTGGAAAATGCTCATATCTGTCAGAGGTCCATTTTCTGAATGTTTCCTCATCCTTGCACCAGCTTATTATGGTTTTTGCATCACTCGGCTTATACGGTCTTAACCCTATCATTTTACAAACTCTCCCTGTTGTAATTTTACGCTATTTCTCAGCTTTATTATTAAGCAACCGTCTTACATCACAACTGAAAAGTCCGTCCCTGTTGCAATAAAAATATACATACTTGGTTCTGGAAATTTTAAACCTTGCTTCTGCATTCCCCTCAGGATATAGCTTTACTATTTCTGCTCCGTTATCCTTAACTACGGCAATAAATGAAATGTAATGCTCCTTAGTCATTGAATGTGAGGTTGTAACAAAGTATTCATCTTCAAATTTTTCTACCATAATATTATGACTACTGTTGCAAACCTCTGCTTCAAGCGGTGGCAGAATAATTCCACAACAGCTTATCAGAGCTTCACCTGTACTAAACATAATGTTTCCACAAATGGGACAAACATAAAATTTTGTCCTTGTCATATTTGAATTTGAATTAGTATTTCTTATGCTGTCACCTGTCATAAGCTCCATAACAGATACACCCAATGCCTTGGCTAAATCTTCAAGTATGGTTATATCAGGGTAGCCCTTTGCTGTTTCCCATTTTGAAACAGTTTTATCGCTGACAAATAATTTTTCTGCAAGCTCCTGTTGTGTAAGCTTTCTTTCTTCTCTGAGCCTTTTTATAGTTGCTCCGGTCACATATTTATTCATATGAATTACCTCCCTTTGATAAGAGGATAATATCATTTTTTATCGCAAAAATCTACCAACGATTAGTAGAGTTATTCCTGCTTTCATATTGCAGCCAAAGTATTTTCATTAATCACCAAAGGTTATTCCTAATTGTCTTGCAGACTCCACAACCTCACTATCTACAGGGACTGCCTTTAGCTTGCCTGCAATTTTACTCAAAGGTATTGCTACAACCTTATTATTCTGCAATGCTACCATATTACCATATTTTTTCTCTATGATAAGCTGAGCCGCTGCTGTTCCGAAACGAGTTGAAAGCACTCTGTCATATGCATCAGGACTTCCACCTCTCTGGAAATGTCCAGGAACTGTAACTCTTGTTTCCTGACCTGTTGCAGACTCAATCTGTTCTGCGATTTCATATGAAATTGACGGATATTTCATCTCTGCAAGCTTTGATTTTCTCTTCTTCTTAGGCATTGCCGCAAGCTCCTTGGAAATTGCACCCTCTGCTACTGCAAGTATTGAGAAATTCTTTCCGCTTGCTGTTCTTGCCTTAATATCCGCAATTACCTTGTTAATATCATACGGAATTTCAGGTATCAGAATTATATCTGCTCCGCCTGCTATTCCTGCATACAAGGTGAGCCAGCCTACCTTGTGTCCCATTACTTCTACAATAAATACTCTGCCATGTGATGTTGCAGTAGTATGTATGCAGTCAATTACATTTGTTGCAATGTCAACAGCACTCTGAAAACCAAATGTTTTATCTGTTCCCCAAAGGTCATTATCTATAGTCTTTGGCAATGATACTACATTAAGTCCCTCTTCACTCAGAAGATTTGCCGTTTTCTGTGTGCCGTTTCCTCCCAGAACTACAAGACAATCAAGGTTCAGCTTTTTGTAGTTTTCTTTCATTGCCGCAACCTTGTCAACGCTGTTTTCGTCAATCACTCTCATAAGCTTAAACGGCTGGCGAGATGTTCCGAGAATTGTTCCTCCTCTTGTCAGTATTCCTGAAAAATCATCTGGCTTCATCTTTCTGGATTCACCATATATAAGTCCTCTGTAGCCGTCTATTATTCCAATAATTTCAATGCCGTCAGCACCGTAATGATGATACAACGACTTTGCAACCGCACGAATTGTAGAGTTCAATCCCTGACAATCTCCGCCACTTGTTAATATGCCTATTCTTTTCATTTTTGAGTTTCCTCCTTTTTAATCGGAACTATCGGTGTCCCTATTGTATTTATATAAGTTGACTTCATTGCATTTTTCTGAGCCTTTTCAGCAAGCTTTGAAAAATGCTTCTGACAACTGAGTTTCTTTTTTCCTCGTTTATCCACATTAACATATGTCATATCATTTAGCTGTTTGCGAGCATTGGTAGTATCCTTGAAAATCACATCTACAATTTCCTGAACACGCACTTTTAAATCTTCATCTTCAACAGGAAATACAAGCTCAACTCTGCGGTCAAGATTTCTTGGCATCCAGTCTGCACTACCCATATAATAAAGCGGATTTCCGTTGTTTTCAAATATAAAAATTCGGCTATGCTCCAAAAGCTGTCCTATTACAGAAATAACCTTAATATTTTCGCTGTAGCCTTTGACATTTGGCACAAGACAGCAAATCCCACGCACAATCAGATTAATCTTAACACCAGCGTTTGAGGCATCATAAAGCATACTTATAATCTGAGGGTCAACAAGAGAATTTACCTTTGCTGTGATAGATGCTTTCAGACCCTTTTTAGCATTCTCAGTTTCCTGCATTATCATAGCTTCAAAGAAGGTACGCATACCATTTGGAGCAACAATAAACTTATTATACTCAGGTGGGAACGAATATCCTGTCAGAACATTGAATAATGATGATGCATCAATACCGTATTCCTCACGACAAGTAAAAATGCCAGTATCTGTATAAATCTTTGCCGTACTGTCGTTATAATTTCCTGTACCCATATGCAGATAACGCCTGATTCCGTCATCATCCTTACGCACTATAAGACATATTTTACAATGAGTTTTCAAGCCAGTCAGACCATAAATAACATGACAGCCTGCTTTCTCAAGCTTATTCGCCCATTGAATATTATTTTCCTCATCAAACCTCGCTTTAAGCTCTACAAGCACAGTTACCTGCTTGCCGTTTTCAGCCGCTTTAATCAATGCCGCTACAATAGGAGAATTTCCACTTACACGATACAAGGTCTGCTTAATTGCAAGAACCTTTGGGTCAACAGCCGCCTTTCGCACAAAATCAACCACTACATCAAAGCTTTCATAAGGATGATGAACCATTCTGTCTTTCTGTCTTATAGCCTCGAAAATATTTTCATTTTCACAAAATTCAGCTGGAGGGTTTACAGGCACAATCGGTTCAAATCGGAGTTCATCACAGCCACTAATTCTTGAAAATTTTGAAAGGAAGGTCAGATCAAGAGGACCTTTCTGAATATAAATTTCGTCTTCTGAAACCTCAAGAGCATCAATAAGAAAATTTCTGATTTCCTTATCACTTTTCTTACTAAACTCAAGCCTTACAGGCTCTCCCCTTTTTCGTCTGCGGATAGATTTTTTAATTTCAGCCATGAGGTCCTCGGTATCCTCATCAATATCCAAATCCGAATCCCTTGTTATTCTGAAGGCATCACATTTTTTGATATTATAAAGCTCAAAAAGCTCGCCAAGATGAGCAGTAATTATATTTTCCAGTAAAATAAAGCATCTTCCGTCAGATGATGGCAACTCAATAAATCTCGGTAAAATTGACGGCACCTGCACAACAGCAAAAAGCTCTTCATTATCAGCATTTGTAAGCATTACAGCAATATTTAAGCTTTTATTTGCAAGTAACGGAAACGGTCGGCTTGTATCAACCGCCATTGGTGTTAATACAGGAAAAACAATTTTTTTGAAATAGTCCTCCACAAAGCCCTGTTGATTACCGTCAAGCTCATTCATAGCTTTGAATGTAATTCCGTTGGCTTTAAGTGACGGAATTATGGAGCGGTTATAACAAGAGTATTGAAGCTTAGCAAATTCGTGAATTTTAACTGTAAGCTTTTCAAGCAAGCATTTCGGTGTAAGACCAGATGCATCTTTAGTATTAACGCCCCTGTGAAATCTGTCAATAACCCCTGCAACTCTGACCATAAAAAATTCATCAAGGTTAGAAGCTGTAATTGCAAGAAAATTACAGCGTTCAAGGATAGGATTATCCTTTTTGCCAGCCTCGTCAAGCACTCTGAGATTAAAATCCATCCAGCTAAGCTCTCTGTTATTATATGGCATATTGTTCAAATTAAATAAAGCTACAGTTTTATCGGTTTTATTTATGGGTTCAGAAGTCATTATTTTTCACCTCTTTAAAAACGCATACTTTTATTATATGCATAATTGATTTAAAAATTCTGAAATTATGTTACAATACCAAGGCTTGCAACATCCTTATTAATTATTGTATAATAAATTTAATAAAAATTCAAGCAAATTCGTATTAAAATAATGTAAAATTACAAATAATAAATTATATCCATTTAATGATGTAATAAGACAAAATTAACGCTTATTAAGTGAATATCAAACTCACCTAATAAGCGTTAATTAAATTTATATTCATAATTATCAATACAAGCCTACAAGCTTTCCTTGTATCATTGTTACATCAAAAACAGAAACCACTCCGTCCTGATTTATATCAGCAAGCATAATTTGCTGATTATCAAAATCAGCAAGCTCAACAAGATATTTCTGAACTTCAGTAGCATCATTTACAGAAATGACACCATCCCTATTTACATCGCCAAGCTCGTAACCAACAGGGTCAGTTGGCTGCTCGTCCGCAATTTTTATGCAATACTCCAAAGCAACCCAGCCATTTTTACCATTATAATTTGTATAACCCCAATGGTAGCCACCATTTTCAACTACATTAGAAACCTTTAACTGCACACCACCGCCAATATATCCTAATGAAGAATAGCTTGTCCCTGCTCCGCTTCTGAAATTGAGGGAATCAATAACATTTGTTTTATATACACCATTCTTATATTCCGTTGGTACGGTTGGAGTGTCAGAACCTGAGCCAAAGTCGCCTATATAGATGTAGCCTTGGAAATTCCAGTAGCTAACCCCCGCATGTGGGTCATTAATATCAGCAGTTGTAATATAAAATTCCTTATAGCCCCAGCCAGAATTTGAAAAAGTAATAACACCGTTTTCAATTTTCTCAACAACGGCAACATGACCGCCACCGTTATATGACCAGCAGGCAACAGCACCAAGCTTTGGTGTCTGACCGTATTTATAATAATCATTGGATATATTATAACCATACCATTGTTCAGCACTAAAATGACATAAATTTGGCTCATAACCTAACAGCTCATACGCTCTGCCAAAAGCATATGCAGTACAATTTGGCATACCATAACCATATTTATAATAAATATTCTTATCACTATAATAATATGAATTACTGTATGACGGAGCTTCAAGTCTTGGGCTAAAGCTTGCTGCACTTGCTCTTACAGCAGAAATTGAAAATACTGATATAAAAAGCATAGCTACAGCTATAAACACAGCAGGAATCTTTCTTGTAACAACCTTATTCATTATTGCACCTTTCTTTTACATATAAAACATAGTATATACTTATAAATCTACCTTTTAATTATATCATACATTAATATAATTTGTCAAAGAAATTCACTATAACATTCATATGTAATTCTGAAATATTTTATCAGCAATAACCAAAAATAAAAGCTTCGCAATATTCTTGCAAAGCTTTAATAAACTTAAATCATACATCATTTAAAAATAATTCTGTTGAAGTATTGTCGCTAAGACTTGATATACTTCTTTGTGCCGCTATATTTGTTAGTGTAACACTTAACTGCGATAAGGCTACTCCGAGTAGGTTTAATTCCTGATTTGAATAATTACACGCTATAGCATTTGCTATCGCCGTTATATAAAAAGTTAATTCTGTGGAATTCATAAAATCACCACTAACATATTATTCAGCAAATTATTAAGTTGTCCATTCTATTTTATAAAATTCTTAATTTTGCCAATCACACTTAATAATGAAAATTTTATAACTCGCTCAAAATGTAAATATACAATTAACCTCGAATATACCCTATATAAAAAATTTTCTGTACTGTATTGTTTTCCTTTTCGTGCAAAATCCGTCATTACTCCGATTATTTCATCATCTTTGATTATTCCGTCTGCTTTTAAACAGTTATCGCCCCTTGTAATATATCCTTTTTCGGTCACTTTAATAATTCGGTGCAATACATATGTATTTCTGAGCCTGCGGTGTCTGAACATAATTACATCGTATCTGCTTAGCTTTCTGTTGTCTAACCTTTTTACAACAAATAAATCTCTGCCCTCTTTGAGCAATGGCATCATACTTTTTCCCTTGTTTGTATAAATCAGACTGCCACTTTTTTTCAAAATATCTTCAAAACTCAGCTTTTCCAAAATAATCACCTATCATCATTATAGCATAATCAAAATGATATTCAACAAATTATTGACAACAACTGCACCATATGATAAAATTATTAATATAAGGAAATGAATGTCTTCCTCATAATATTGTTATTATGGAACCGCTTACAAGCTGATGACTTCTGCTAAGATGCAGTAGTTATCGGCTTTTATATTTCTTTATCAGAACAAAGGAGAATTTTAATGTTATTAAGTTTAGCTTTGATTTCAATTTTTGGCTTAGTATTCGGAACACTATTCAAAAAAATCCATCTTCCACCACTACTTGGAATGTTGCTTGCAGGAATTTTGCTCGGACCTTACGCACTTAATCTTCTTGATAGTTCTATACTTGATATTTCTGCTGATTTGAGAAGAATTGCACTTATTATTATTCTTACAAGAGCTGGGCTTTCCTTAAATATTAAGGATTTGCTTAAAAACGGTCGTTGTGCTGTTTTTATGTGCTTTGTTCCTGCGTGCTTTGAAATTACAGGAATGTTAATCCTTGCACCCAGATTACTCGGACTTTCACTTATTGAGTCTGCCGTACTCGGTACAGTAATTGCGGCTGTTTCTCCTGCTGTTGTAGTTCCTAAAATGCTGAATTTGATTGAAAAAGGTTACGGCACAAATAAAGGTATCCCTCAGATGATTATGGCTGGTGCATCTATAGATGATGTATTTGTAATTGTGCTGTTTACAGTTTTCTCAGGCTTAGCGAAAAATGGTGAAATCTCTGCTTTAACTTTCATAAGAATACCTACCTCTATTATTTTAGGATTACTCGGTGGTTTGCTCGCTGGTTTGTTGCTCTCTTTCTTATTCAAAACATTCCATATAAGGGATAGTGCAAAGGTTATTATTATTCTGAGTTCCGCTTTTATTCTTGATGCTGTTGAAAATGCTTTTACTGGCTTTATCGGATTTTCCGGTTTGCTTGCGGTTATGGCATCAGGTATAGTCATTGGCAGAAAACGCCCTGAGGCAACAAAAAGATTATCTGTTAAATTTTCAAAGCTATGGATTTGTGCTGAAATAATGCTGTTTGTACTTGTAGGTGCAAGCGTCAATATTGGTTACGCTTTAAAGGCGGGAGTTTCTGCAATAATACTGATTCTGGGAGTATCAATATTCAGAATGTCAGGAGTATTTGTCAGCACTCTGAAAACTGACCTTAATTTAAAAGAAAGACTTTTTACAATGTTTGCTTATATCCCAAAAGCAACCGTACAGGCGGCAATAGGTGCATTGCCATTATCAATGGGGTTGGCTTGTGGTGAAACAGTATTGACCGTTGCAGTACTTGCAATTATTATAACTGCTCCGCTCGGTGCTTTCCTTGTTGACATCACTCATAAAAGATTTTTGCAAAAAACTACTGTGCAGGAGTAATTTTTAATGAAATTTTTATTGTTTGAAACATTTGAATTTTCAGTTAATAAATCCCCTATTAAAATTTTAAATATCCTTGAAAACAATACCAAATTACACTATTCCTCACCTTTTCAAGGGTATGTTGATACTGAAAATTTTACCTTTAAAATTTCTTATGATACGCCTCCAATCAGACGAGATACACTTTATCCGAGAATGTATGGTAAAATTATTACTGATGATATGGGTGGCACTAAAATTAAGGTAACTTCAAGATGCTCCGTATCAGGAATAATATTTATATTATTGTTTATCTTTTTATCTCTTGCAGGTGTACTTTTGTTCGGACATTTAATTCATATTTACACAGATAATGAAATTATACGGCAATTTTTTGCTTCATTAATACTTTTTATATTTTCAATAATTACATTATATGTAAGCTTCTGGATACCTGAGAAAAAATCAAAAAATTATCTTATTCACCTGTTAAGCGATTAATATATTAAGAATTCCATAATGCAAAAAATCACCGCACAGCCTATCCAAGCTGTACGGTGATTTTTATTTCTGATAATTAAATATAATGTTATTCAATTATTTAAGCATTGAAAATACTGTTTCCTTAACGCTGTCAAGGGCAGTCTGGATTTTGTCAGGCTCTTTTGCTCCTGCCATTGCCATATCTGGCTTACCGCCACCGTTTCCGCCTGCTTTCTGTGCTACAGCCTTTACGATTTTTCCTGCATTTGCTCCAAGCTCTCTTGCCTCTTTTCCGCAAGCTGCCGCAAATGTTACCTTACCTTCGTTTGCTGTTGCAAGTACAATTACAGAGTTTGCAAACTTATCTCTTGCGTTTTCACACATTGTGCGGAGTACATCTGCTGTAGAATTTTCAACTACACCTGTAATTATTCTTACTCCGCTTTCAACCTCTGAATTTGCAAAAAGCTCAGAAAGCTGTGCTACTGCGAGCTTTTTGTTAAGCTCTGCAATTTCCTTCTGCTGGCTCTTGATAAGCTCCCCTGCTTTTCTTGCACCCTCAATAATTGCTTTTGGACTGGAAATTTTGAGTGCCTCGCAAGCCTCAACTATTGCATTATGTGTTGCGTTGATATAATTTAAAACACCAATACCTGTGATTGCCTCAATTCTTCTTACACCTGATGCGACTGAACCCTCCTGACGGATTCTAAACAAGCCAAGATTTGATGTATTCTTAACATGAGTACCACCGCAAAATTCTACTGAAAATTCGCCAGCACTTACTACTCTTACAACATCTCCGTATTTTTCGCCAAATAATGCCATTGCACCAAGCTTTTTAGCCTCTTCAATAGGCATTTCACGAGTTACTACAGGAATACATTCAAGTATTTTATCATTTACTATCTTTTCAACCTTTGCAATCTCCTCAGCGGTCATTGCCTCAAAGTGAGTAAAGTCAAAACGGAAATAATCATCAGTAACAAGCTGACCTGCCTGCTGAACATGAGTTCCAAGAACCTCACGAAGTGCAGCCTGCAAAAGGTGAGCCGCTGTATGATTGCGAGTAATATCTGCTCGGCGTTCATCATCAACCGCTGCCGATACTGTATCGCCTACAGCTATACTGCCACTCTTAATTTCACAAGCATGCAAAAATACACCTGATGGGTCTTTAGTAGTATTAAGAACATCAACTGAAAGGCTGCCGTTTTCAAGTACACCTGTATCGCCTACCTGTCCACCGCTCTCAGCATAGAATGGAGTTTTGTCAAGCACGATTACTGCACTTTCGCCCTCAAAAACGCTTTCAACTCTCTCGCCGTCTTTGACAACAGCAACTACCTTTGCATCTATTCTTAAATCGTTATATCCTAAAAATTCTGTTTTTGCAATATCTGAAAGGTCTGTTGAATCTGAAATCCACGCATCAGCACCGGCATTTTTTCTTGCATCTCTTGAACGCTTTTTCTGTTCCTTCAACAATTCGTGGAAACGCTCAACATCAACATCAATTCCCTTTTCTTCAAGAATTTCTCTTGTAAGGTCAATAGGGAATCCAAAGGTATCATTAAGCTTGAACGCATCTTCACCGCTGAGAACCTTAATATCATTGCTTTCAATAATATCCTGCAACATCTTAAAGCCCTGGTCAATAGTCTTTGCAAAGCTTTCTTCCTCTGTCTTAATAACCTTTGTAATAAACTCTTTCTTCTCTGCAAGCTCAGGATAAGCTGTAAGATTTTCCTTAATAACTGTATCACAAACCTTATAAAGGAATGGTTCATTATATCCAAGCAATCTGCCATGACGAGCCGCTCTTCTGAGCAAACGGCGGAGAACATAGCCCTTACCCTCATTTGAAGGCATAACACCGTCACCAATCATAAATGTTGTACTTCTGATATGGTCAGTAATTACACGCAATGAAATATCGCTCTTCTCGTCTGTGCCATAGCTTACACCTGTAATTTCAGAGATATGCTTCATAATATTCTGAATTGTATCAACAAGGAAGAGGTTATCCACACCCTGCATTACGCATGCAAGTCTTTCAAGTCCCATACCTGTATCAATATTTGGGTGGTCAAGAGGAGTATAAGTACCCTTGCCGTCACTCTCAAACTGAGTGAATACAAGGTTCCATACCTCAACAAAGCGGTCACATTCACATCCAACATGACAATCAGGCTGACCACAACCCTTTTCATCACCTCTGTCAAAATAAATTTCAGAGCAAGGACCGCAAGGACCTGAGCCATGCTCCCAGAAGTTATCCTCTTTGCCAAGTCTTACCATATGTGACGGCTCAACGCCTACTTCTTCAGTCCAGATTTTGTAAGCCTCATCATCATCCTCGTAAATAGAAACATAAAGCTTTTCAGCAGGCATTTCAAGAACCTTTGTAAAAAATTCCCATGCCCATGCAGTAGCCTCGTGCTTGAAATAATCTCCAAATGAGAAATTACCGAGCATTTCAAAGAAAGTACCATGACGAGCTGTAATGCCTACACGCTCAATATCAGGAGTACGGATACACTTCTGACAAGTTGTAACACGCTTGCGTGGAGGTGTAATCTCACCTGTAAAATATTTTTTCATAGGAGCCATACCGCTGTTTATGAGCAATAAGCTGTTGTCGTCCTTTGGAACAAGCGAAAAGCTTGGAAGTCTTAAACAATCCTTTGTTTCAAAGAATGAAAGGAATTTTTCTCTGAGTTCATTAAGACCTGTCCATTCCATATTATATCTCCTCCCAGTTTTTCGGACTATTACATAATCCGAATATATCTATCGGCAGCCATTGGCTGTAGAATTTTTAAATAATTAATCTTTTTTCTTACGGATAACTGAACCTGCTGGAACAGCCTTATCACATTTCATTGTAAGTCGTTGCATTGGATGCGGAGCATTCTCAACCTGCTCCCCATACTCATTTGTCAGCGATAAGCATTTTATATTGAATGAATATCCGCTTGGTGGAAGAACATCAAGTGTATCTCCAACAAAAAATTTATTTCTCTGAGTGATGACCGCTGTATTATCATCAATACATTCCTCACATACGGCAACCTGGTCATAATGTCTTATATAGCCACCATTAGAGGTCTGCTGTCCAGGCTCTCCACCCATATAAAATCCTGTGTTATATTCTCTGTGGCTGATTTTTTCAAGCTCTTCCTTTATCCATGGCTTTAATATATAATTGTCACCCTCTGCCATATAATCATCAACTGCATGGCGGTAGGCATTGGTGGTAACTGCTGTATAATATGCAGACTTTGCTCTGCCCTCAATCTTAAAGCTTGATATTCCTGCCTTAATCATTTCAGGTATATGCTCAATCATACAGAGGTCACGAGAATTATATAAAAATGTTTCTCCGTTCTCCTCCTCTACAGGGAAAAACTGTCCCTCTCTGTTCTCCTCGAAAAGATGATATTTCCATCTGCAAGGCTGGGCACAATCTCCATGATTTGCGTCCCTGCCTGTCATATAGCTTGAAATAAGGCATCTTCCTGAGAATGAAACACACATTGCTCCATGAACAAAGCATTCAATTTCAAGCTCTTTAGGAATTTTCTGACGCATTTCAGCAATTTCTGCAAGCGGAATTTCTCTTGCGAGAACCACTCTTGATGCACCCATATTATAAAGCACATTTGCAGTCTGATAATTTGTTACACCAGCCTGAGTTGAAACATGAAGAGCAACCTTTGGGGCATACTTCTTCGCAAGCTCCATAATTCCGACATCTGCAATAATCAACGCATCAACTCCGCAATCCTGAGCATATTCAAGAAATTCAGGAAGCAACGGAATCTCATTGTTGCGTGGCAGAATATTACAGGTCATATGAATTTTCTTGCCCATACTATGTGCAAGCTCACAAGCCTTTTTTAATTGTTCATTATCAAAATTTTTGGATGCTGAACGCATACCGAACATTTTTCCAGCAAGGAAAACCGCATCTGCACCGAAATTCAGTGCAGATACCAGACATTCCATATCCCCCGCAGGCGATAAAATTTCAGGTTTAATCATTTACATAATACTCCAGATTATATTGGTGTCCCCATATTGTAGATGCGTAGTAAGGATTACCATCGCTATCATGACAGAAGAACAGGTAATTTGTTGAATTAGGATTGAGAGCTGCAATAATTGCATCCATACCAGGATTACATATTGCACCAGCAGGCAAGCCCTCTGAATCGTATGTATCATAATTACTTACATAGCCGTTTCCGATACCGTCAGGAACATCATCGGCTGTTCTGTATGGGTAATACTTTGTTGAATCAAGACCGAGATTTGATACACCCTCAGAGGAATCTGCATCAAGTCTGTTATGAAGAATAGATGAAATATAATACATATCATCAACATCAGCAGCCTCTGCCTGAATAATAGATGCAATAATCATTATTTCATCAAGTGAATAATCGCTGTCCTTAACCATATTCACAATCTTAGTCTTTTTATCATAGCCAGAAACCTCACGCTTTTCATTGATTTTGGTTTCATAGTTATTTAAGAATTTATAAATAATGCTTACAGGGTCATCATTTGCATAGAACTGATAGGTATCAGGATAAAGATAACCCTCCAATTTATAATAACGATCAGAGGTATTGGTGATACTTGCAAGAAAATCAAAATCTTCATCAAATTTATCCGACTTGCAAAGCTCAAGGAATGCATCCTTATCGCCTAAAGCACCGTTTTCCTTGAGTGTTTCAGCAATTTCAAGAACATTCTCACCTTCAGTAATTGTTACAGATACAACATCAGTTCGGTTGCTATTACTGCAAAGATAATTTACTAAAGCCTCATAGTCCATATTTTTCTTTATTTCAAACTTGCCCTGATGAAAATCCTTAGATTTTGTAAGCTCAGCAAAAAGCTTAAAATATGTAGGCTCGTTAATAATCTCATTTTTTACAAGCAGATTAGTAACACTATCCAAATCAGGGTTTTCAGGTATTTCAATTACAACCGTATCTTCACCCTTGCGATTAATAGCAAGCATATCGTTAATACCTGTATTTATAAATAATCCAGCTGTACAGCCGATAATAACAACAGTAATAATCCACATAAATCTGAAAATTCTGCGGTTATGGCGACTGCGAGCCTTACGCTCACGCTTTTCCTCCCTGTTGAGCTTTCTCAATGCCTGCTTTGAATTGCGTTCAATCTGCTCTCTTACATCTTCACCACTATAAGAGCTTAAATCCTTATCCTCTTCAATTTCCTGTGGCTCTTTCAGAATATCAGCTTCATCTGCAATTTTCAGCTGAAAGCTTGCAATTTTCTGACGGCGTCTTTCTTCAACCTCTGTCAGATTATTTTCATTTTCGTTATGTAAATTATCAAGGCTCATATATTTTCATTCCTTTATAATACAATATAAAATCGTATGTAGTCTTGCAATTACCGCCTTTATCAGCAGTTTCTTAAATTATCACTCAGATATTTTTCGGTTATAAGTATATCAACGGCAATATCGTGAGAACCCTTTGGCAAGCTATGCTCAACACACTTTGAATAGCACAAACCAACCGTAATTCCACCAAATTCAGCAAGAAATCTATCGTAATAGCCCTTGCCAAAGCCTATTCTGTAACCATACATATCAAAACAAAGTCCTGGCACAAGGCAGACACCTGTTGATTTATCAGTAAATAACTCGCACCTCTCAGTGTCAGGTTCAAAAATATCATACATACCTGAACGCAAATCATTCAATGACTTTATCTGATAAAAGTCCATTAATCCTGCCCTGTCAAGGCACTTTGGAATTACAACAGTCTTTCCGTCATCCAAAGCTTTTTTTATTATTACTGAGGTATCCGTTTCTATTTCAGTAGATACATATGCAAAAAGAATTTCACAATTTTTATATACATCTGAATTAAGAAATCTTTCTGTAATTTTTCTGTTAAGCTCTGCTTTTATTTCGTCCTTACAATCAAGTCTGAATTTGCGATGCTTGGCTCTGTAGTCAGCTTTAAGTGTTCTCAGATTTTTTAGTGACATTGCATTGCTCCTGCTACACTATCAGCAGCTTCCTTAGAAACTGCCTTTGAAACTATTGCATAACCAAATTCAACCGCACAGCCTGCACCCTTTGCAGTAATAATCATACCGTCTGTTTCTGTATGATTAGCGGTATATTCAGCACCGAGCAAGTCATTTTCAAAACCAGGAAAACAGGTTGCTTTTTTACCGTCCAGCATTCCAAGATGTCCGAATATAGACGGTGCCGCACAAATAGCAGCTGTAAGCAAATTGTTTTCATAGCAATATTTAACTGCCTTTATAACATCCTCGCTTGCCTCAAGATTAAGAGTTCCAGGCATTCCTCCAGGAAGCACAACCCCTTCAATTTTTGTATAATCAATCTCAGACAGCTGAATATCAGGTTTTACAGTTATATTATGTGAGCTTGTAATAAGCTCTCCGCTAACTCCAACTGTTGCAACATCAAGCTTTGCCCTACGCATCATATCAATAGGTGCGATTGCTTCTGTTTCTTCAAATCCGTTTGCTAAAAAAACATAATACATTATGCATTTCCTTTCAACTAATCGTCAAACCGATAAAGACATTTTCAGGCAACAGATGTTTCCTGCTTAATGACTTTATCATTCCATATTTCTTACTGCCCTTGCACATAATTCTGAATTGCTGTGCCTGAGAATTTTCTATAAGATATTTTGCAAGCAGAATAAAATCTGAATATACCGTATAAAAAACCTCTGCACCTGCCTCATTTTCATTATAAAACGCAAGGCAACTGTTTTTATCTATAATTTTAACATTACAAAAGCTGTAATAATTCTTAACAAATTCAATTAAGCTGTTTTTTAACAGCACAAAATTATTTTTAAAACATTTTTTCTGCAAATCCTCATATGTATGATTTGCACATCTGAATCCGAATGCATATCTTCTTAATTCATCTCTTGAAAAAATTCTGTACTCTGCTGAGCATTTTTCCGAATAATCAAGGTCAGAAAAAATTTTATACTGCATATCATTCAACGGAACACTAAGCAGATATATTGCTCCGTTTTCGGCACATTTCTCATTTACAAAACTAATCAAATCTGATAATACATCTTCTGTGCAATTCTTCTTGTCTATTACTATATTTGAAATATAGCTTGCTTTTTTACAATTTACAGTACACTCTGTGACACATACAAATGCTATTAATTCCCTGTTGCCGTTTTCGTCATTATTAACGGCACAATAAACAGAAATGCTGTCAGAAATATTATCAAAAAAATAATCTATAGCCTTACTTTCCCCACCCAAATACTCAGACCATAATTTTTTGAGCGGTTGGGTATTACTTAAATCGTCTTTATAAAATTCAAACATTATATGTTTCAAAATCCATTCATTATTTTATATAAAAGGTTCACAAAGCCTCAGAAATTGCATTATATATATCCTCTGCAATTTTTTCTATAGGTTTAATCTCCCCATTTTCACAGCAGTTTATAAGCCTCCAGCCACACTTTTGTACTGCATATAACGCACTTTTGCGACATTCAAAAAGATAATTCAGATTTTTTTCGTGTAAATCTCTTTTTGAACTGTCACCGCCATATCGTTTTTCCATAAGCTTCTGGGATACCTCAGGCTCAACATCAAGATACAAAATTACATCAGGCTCAGGTATTCCCAGCTTTTTATATTCAAAATCAGCCTGCCATTTTATAAAATCCTCCCACTCACTCTGAGGAAGCTTTGACATCTGATAAATTATATTAGAGGTTGCATAACGGTCACTTAAAATCATTGTATCAGACAAGTAGTCCTCTTTCCAGAATTGCAAATAGCTTGCAACCCTGTCAACCGCATAAAATGCAGATGCCGCATAAGCATTTACATCATCAGGCTTACTGCCAAACTGACCACCAAGATACATTTTTACAAGCGATGAGCTTGGATTGTCATAATCAGGAAATTCAAGCTTTCTAACCTTTTTCCCCTCATCAACAAGTCTGTCAGCAAGGATTTTGGTCTGCGTAGCTTTTCCGCTGCCGTCAAGTCCCTCAATAACTATAATTTTACTGCTCATAAAATCTCACCAAATTAATCTCTGCGATATTTTTCACGCATTTCCTTTTGTCTGCCACAGCACATATTACCCTCTGGGCAAGGACCAAACAGACAAGACGGACCGCAGTTTTTAAAAAGATTTGGAGCAACCTCAAGGCATTGAAGCAACATCTGTTCTGCAACCTCACGAATTTCCCATTGGGCTCTGTTGCAACATCTGTGAGCAAAAAAGTTCTGCAAACTGCGTGCATTAAATGTACATACTATTTTAGTGGTTGTAGCATTCGGAAGAATAAATCGTGCATCTTCATTAGCTTTTTTCAGAAAAGCTGAATATTTTGACTTATTATCATTCTTAAATGCCGTCATAATTTCTTCATCTGAACCGCTGTATTTATTATTTGTTTCAGCGTTGATATAACCGACAATGAGAGAATCACGAATTTCCCTGTAAGCCTCAGTCTGTGCATCAATAACCTTATTATAGGCATTTAATGCCTTTTCATTATTCAGAATCTCAGGAGGGGTGACAAACTCAAATTTTGTACCATCAACATATCTTTGCGACTGCTGACTATAGGAGGCAATTCTATGGCGTACAAGCTGATGCGAACAGGCTCTTGAAATACCTTCAATTCCAAAGGTAAAGGAAGAATGTTCGGTAGGGCTTGCGTGACCAAGACTTGCAAGCATATTGATAAAAGAAGCGGTTTTATCCTCTGTAAGTCCCTCACGAATATCATCAATATCTGACGGAGAATAACAAAGCTTTGCCGCCATAGCAACAACCTGTTCAGGGTCAGGAGTATGTGCAAGAAGTGTCACCTTAACAGCCATAGTAAAAAAATCCTTTCAAAAAATCAGCACAATCACACATATTATGCTATAATCTTAATTATTATAGCATTTATATTATCTTTTTGCAATACAAAATTGAATTTTTTGTTTTGCCAAAAACAGTATGAAAAAAGGTTCTGCTTTTTATACAGAACCTTTTTAACCTATTTTCTAAGACTTTTTGAATTAATAAGAATTATCCACACAACAACCATTGCAAAAACAGAAATAATTGAAGGGAACCATGTATAAGGAAGTGGCAAATCAGTATTCATACCATAAAAGCTGTAAACTATGGTAGGAACAGCTAAAATAACTGTTATTACTGTTAATCGCCACATTACAGTATTCAGATTATTATTAATTACTGATGAAAATGCATCCATCATTCCTGACAAAATTCTTGAATATATAGATGCCATTTCCATAGCCTGTTTATTCTCTATCAGGACATCCTCGAGCAAATCCTTGTCTTCTTCATAAAGCTTTATTATATTACCTCTGAATATTTTATTTAGTGTTGTTTCGTTTGATTTTAGCGATGTTGAAAAATATACAAGAGATTTCTGTAATTCAAGCAGCTGAACAATTTCCTCATTTTTTGTAGCTTCGTTGAGGTGTTCTTCAATAATGTTTGATGCTTTATCAATTTTACGAAGATATGAAAGGTAAATAGTATTTGAACGCAACATAAGCTGTAATATAAACTTTGTCATAAATGCAGTATTTATGCCTTTAACTCTGCCATTTATTACATCTTCAATCACTGTATTTGTGTTCAGAGTAATTGTAAATACCATTTTATCCTTAATTATAATTGAAAGAGGGGTTGTATAATACAGAATTGTGTTCTCATCCTTGACTTCCATTTCAGGTGTATCGACAATAATAAGAGTCTGATCATCTTCCTTTTCTGTTCGTGAAGACTCCTCATCGTCAAGTGCAGATTTAATAAAATCAAGGTTCAGACCATAATTTTCAGTTAGTATTGAAACCTCTTTCTGAGTAGGTGCAGTAACCGAAATCCAGCAGCCCGGTCCTGATTCTTCAACTTTGATTACCTTATGATTTATATCGTTTTTGTAAATATTAATCATATAATCACCATCCTTTCAATCCGAGTTATGTTAAGCACTATTTTGGATAGAAATGCTTATGTTGTTGTGCCAAACTCTTAGGTATAAATCTCCTGTAATATTATATCATATTACCTATTAAAGTCAATCAAATTATTGTTCAAAAAATGCATATTCTATGAGATTATAAACAACAAAAAAGCAAATATTAAAACGCTCCCACACATCAAACGATATGCAGGAGCAATTATTTTTATATTCTTATTTTTTAAAGCTTTCCTTTAAGCTTACACTTCTGTTAAATACAAGATGCTCAGGTGTGCTGTCTTTATTATCAACGCAGAAATATCCAAGTCGCATAAACTGGAAGCTCTTTGGTGCAGCTGCATTTTCAAGATTTTTTTCTGCCTTACAATTTGTTATTACTTCAAGTGATGACGGATTGAGATAGTCAAGGAAATTTCTATCTCCAACATCTGGGTCAGGCACTGTAAACATATTATCGTATAATCTTACCTCGGCATCTGCATAATTGTTGGCATCTACCCAATGTATTGTACCTCTTACCTTTCTGCCGTCAGGAGTATTTCCACCTCTGGTTTCTGGGTCATATTCTGCATATACCTCGGTGACATTGCCATTTTCATCTTTCTTACAGCCTGTGCATTTTACAATATACGCTGATTTAAGACGAACCTCATTTCCTGGATAAAGTCGCTGATACTTCTTTACAGGCTCTTCCATAAAGTCCTCTGCCTCAATATATGCCTCTCTGCTGAATGTAACAACTCGTGTGCCGTCCTCTGGTCGGTTAGGATTGTTTTCTACCTCAAACTCTTCACTCTGTCCCTCAGGATAGTTTGTAATTATCAGCTTAACTGGATGTACTACACACATCACTCTCTGTGCTGTTTCATTAAGGTCATCACGCAGGCAATGCTCAAGAAATCCGTACTCTACGATTGAATTTACCTTTGATACACCTATCTGGTCAATAAATGAACGAATTGATTTTGGTGTATAACCTCTTCTTCTTAATCCGCAGAGTGTTGGCATTCTCGGATCATCCCAGCCACTTACATAATTATTTTCAACAAGCTCTCTTAGCTTACGCTTTGACATTACGGTATTATTAATTCCAAGTCTTGCAAACTCAATCTGGCGTGGCTTACAAGGAGCTGAAATATTACTTATTACCCAGTCATATAAAGGTCTGTGTGCCTCAAATTCAAGTGAGCAAAGACTATGAGTAATGCCCTCCATTACATCTTCAATAGGATGTGCAAAATCATACATTGGATATATACACCACTTATCACCTGTGCGATGATGCTTTAAGCGGTTAATTCTGTAAATTACTGGGTCACGCATATTAAAATTACCTGATGCAAGGTCAATCTTTGCACGCAAGGTCATTTTTCCGTCCTCAAATTCACCGTTCTTCATTTTTTCAAAAAGCTCAAGACTTTCTTCTACAGGACGGTCACGATATGGACTTTTGGCAGGAGTCTGAATGTCACCACGATATTCTCTCATCTGCTCAGGTGTAAGCTCACATACATATGCAAGCCCCTTTTCAATAAGCTCCACAGCAAATTCATACATCTTGTCAAAATACTCTGATGCATAATAGAATCTGTCATCCCAGTCAAAGCCAAGCCACTTTATATCCTCTTTTATAGCATCAACATATTCAACATCTTCTTTTGTAGGATTTGTGTCATCCATTCTGAGGTTACAAATACCACCAAATTTTTCTGCTGTGCCAAAGTCTATGCAGATTGCCTTTGCATGTCCGATATGCAAGTATCCGTTAGGCTCAGGAGGAAAACGAGTATGAACCTTTTTTCCCTCAAACTGTCCACCCTCGGCAATATCTTCATTAATAAAATCGTGAATGAAATTATTCTGCATAACTTCATTTTCTGTATTAATAATATTTTCAGCCATAAACAGCTTCCCTTTCAATATCTGATTATATTAAGCTTCAAGCATTGCAAGTCCCTTTTCAAGTCTTGCAAGTGACTCTTCTCTTCCAAGTATATCAAGAATTTCTACGGCTCCACCAGGAGTTACTGTCTTTCCTGCCGCTGCAATTCTTACAGGCCACATTACTGTTCCGTTTTTAAGCTCTTTTTCAACAGCCATATTTATTAGACAATCATGAATTGCTGTTGCTGTCCACTCAGGCATAGACTTTAATCTCTCGTATGCCTCTCTTAATACTACAGGTGCATTTTCAAGATTTGTCTTACTCTTTTTGTTTACAAATAAATCTGTTGTGTATTCAGGAAGCTCTGCAAAAAAATCAAGCATTTCCGGAATTTGTGTAAGCTGTGTAGTTCTCTTCTGCAAAATTTCTGCAAATTTTACGAAAGGCATTTCCTTTTCACCAAATACCTTTTTATAATATGGCATTGCAGCTTCTGTAAATTCTTCGGCTGTCATTGCCTTTATATATTCTCCGTTAAACCATGAAAGCTTGTCATAGTCAAATACGGAAGGTGATTTGCTGATTCCGTTTATATCAAAATTCTTTTCAAGCTCTTCAAGTGTAAATATCTCCTGATTATCCTTAGGACACCAGCCAAGCAAAGCAATATAATTTATAATTGCCTGTGGCAAATATCCCTCATCAATCAAATCATAAAATCCTGTTGCTCCATGACGCTTTGAAAGCTTTGAAACATTGCCGTCATCATCCTTGCCCATAATGAGTGGAAGATGAATATAAGTAGGAATTTCCCAGCCAAATGCCTCATATAAAAGATTATATTTAGGTGTTGAACTGAGATACTCACAGCCTCTTACTACATGAGTAATACCCATTGTATGGTCATCAATTACATTAGCAAAATTATAGGTAGGGTATCCATCGGTCTTAATTAAAATCTGGTCCTGAAGCTCTGTGTTTTCAACAGTAATTTCTCCATAAACAGCATCAATAAATGTTGTAGTACCCTCAACAGGCATTTTCTGGCGGATTACATACGGTACGCCCTCAGCAAGAAGTCTGTCAATTTCCTCCTGTGGTAAATCTCTGCAATGGCGGTCATAACCTCCGCCTATGGTTTCATTCTGGATTTTTTCAAGTCTTTCCTTAGTGCAGAAACAACGATATGCCTTGCCCTCTTTTATAAGCTGTTCAGCATACGGCAGATACATATCCTTACGCTCTGACTGAACATATGGGCCAAAATCACCACCAATATCAGGACCTTCATCGTGCTTTAATCCTGCAAGCTCCATTGTATTGTAAATAACATCAACAGCACCCTCAACAAGTCGTTCACGATCGGTATCCTCAATTCTGAGAACAAATTTTCCATTCTGTGATTTTGCTACAAGATACTCATAAAGTGCGGTTCTAAGGTTTCCGACATGCATAAAACCTGTAGGACTCGGAGCATATCTTGTGCGTACGGTATTATCAGCCATATTATACCTCCGAAAAATTAAATTTATACTGTATAAGTATAACACATTTACCTGAATTTTTCAATATTTTTATGAAAGCCAATAAAAGCTCCGCTTTTCAACTACTATTATCAAAACCTAAAAATAAGCTGTTTCGGTTTTACCCGAAACAGCCTACCTTTAGCCTATAATGTATTCAGTTATAACTTAATTTATCATAATCAGTCAAGCTTATCAACAAGACCAACAAGATATTTACGAATCATTGTAGCATCCTGAATTGATACACGACCATCGTGGTCAACATCAGCATACATACACTGCTCATTAGTTAGCTGAATAAGCTCTACAAGATGCTTCTGGATTAATGTAGCATCATTTACATCAACACTACCGCTTCCATCAACATCACCCATTATTCCTGACAATGGGTCAACAAGCTCAAGATAGTTGTAACCACACTCAAGGCAGGTAGCTATCAAAGCACCCTTTCTCTTTGTAGTAGCAAAGGTTTCAACACATACATCAAACTTATGCTCATGTTCATCAAGAATATAGTAATTATAAGCTGAGTTGCTTACTATGCTCATTACAGGGGATGTTGAGTATAGATATATTGTAAGCTTCGGACAGCTCTTAAAGCTGTCAGTTGAAAATCCTGTTACTGAATTTGGAAGAAGAACAGCTGAAAGATTCTTACATGATGTAAATGCAGTAGGAGCAATAGTTGTAAGCTTATCATTAAACACAATACTGATAATACCCTCACAGCTTGAGAATGCATTCTTATCAATTACTGTAAGATTCTCATTGAAGTCAAGTGTTCTAAGACCAATACAGTTACTATAAGCATTATTACAGATTTTTGTAATAGTTGAAGGGAGAGCAATTTCACTAAAGCCTGTACAGCTTGCAAATGCATAGCTTGCGATTTCAGTAATACCCTCAGGAAGCTTTATGCTTTCCATACCTGAACATCCAAAGAATGAATATGTACCTATTTTCTGAACAGTTTCAGGAATTGAGATTGTCTGTAATGATGCAGCACCTGCAAATGTATTTGCTGGAATTTCAGAAATACCATAAGGTATAGTCATATTTTCAATACATGAGCCTGCAAATGGACCGCTGTTTGAGTTACCCTTCACACAGGTTGTAAGTGCCTTTGGATAATTTACTGTAAGAAGTGAAGTATCATTAGTAAATAAGCTGTAACCAAGAGTTGTAACAGTATCAGGAAGTACTATATTTGAAAGCTCAGGACATTCAGCAAAAGCATTATTACCGATAACTGTAACAGTATCAGGAATAGTAACACTGCCAAGAGCTGTACAATATGAAAGCATACTTGCTTTAATCTCTGTCATTTTAGCTGGTACAGCAAAGCTTTCAAGAGTTGAGCAATGGCTGAATGCAAATGTACCAATAGTATTAACCTCTGAAGGAATACTAATAACCTTAATACCTTCACAGTAGAAGAATGCATACTCACCAATCTTAATAAGTGATTTTGGCAAGCTGATTGAATTAAGTGAATCACATCTTGCAAATGTGTAATCAGGGATATATGTGATACCCTCAGGAACATTCATTGTCCAGATGCTTGAACCAGTAAACGGACCATGAGCTGCTGAACCATTTTTGATACAGGTTGCAAGACCAACAGGATAGTTTATAGTTGTAAGGCTTGTGCTTCCATTGAACAAATCAAAACCAAGTGTTTCAACTGTCTTAGGGAAGCTGAGCTTGCTCAGTGATGTACACTTAGCATAAGCATATGAGCCAACACTTAATGTACCTGTTGGAATATTGGTTGTTGTAAGAGCTGTACAGCCGTTAAATGTGTAATCTCCAATAGTCTTTATTGTTGAAGGCATAGCAGCTGTAACAAGAGCATCTGCAAGACAGAATGAGTAATTAACAATATCAGTTACACCTTCTGGAATAGTAACCTTTGTAATCTTTGAACCTGTAAACGGACCATAAACTGCTGTTTTTGTCTTATCACAGGTAGTAAATCCGATTGGATAGTTAATTGTTTTTACACTCTCAGATGCATTAAAGATATATGTACCAAGAGTTGTAATAGAGTCAGCAAGATAAATATTAACAAGTGCAGGACACTTTGCAAAAGCATAAGAACCGATTTTATCAGTATTTTCTGATGGAATAATAATCTTGCTCAGGGAAGTACAGTTATTGAATGCATAATTGCCGATTGAAACTATTGCATTATCAAGACCGACAAATTCGAGGTTAGTACAACCGTCAAATGCATTTGCACCAACTACTTCCATAGTATCAGGGAAGATAACCTTTTTAACAACTGTATTGCCCTGGAAAGCCTTATCAGCTACAGTCTGAACAATATAGCCATCAATTTTATCAGGGATTACAACTGTACCAGCAGTTCCCTTATATCCTGTGATTTCACAATAAGTACCATTTAATTTATTGTAAGTAAAGTTGCTTGCATCTGTTACACCACTTGTATTCATGGTTGCCGCAGAAACAGAACCTGCATCAACTGTATCATCACTCATTGTTACAGTTAATACTTTACCAATATAATAGTTAGGATTATTAAATGTTACTTTATATGTATGTCCGATAACTGCCTCGTCAGTTGACCAGTTACCATTTGAATCAGTTACATATGTTTCAAGAACTTTCTTATCATATGAATCATACAGAGTAACTCTGATATTAGCCAATCCAGCTCCGCTTGTGTTCTTAACAACACCGCTCATTGTGCCAGTATCATAATCAAAAGGCTCAGTTGAAAATTCAAAGCCATTATCTGCTGCATACTGTTCGGCATAAGAGCCTGCAACACCATGAATAACAAGCTTTGTACAGCCTGCAAATGCTGATGAACCAATAGAGGTTACACTTTCTGGAATCCAGATTTTTTCAAGGTTCTCTGCATAGTAGAATGCTGATGCACCTATACTTACAGTAGAATCAGGAAGAATCATTCTTGCAATTGTTGTACATCTTGAGAAGGTATAAGGAGCAACATCTGTAACTCCGTCAGGAACAACAACCTTTCTTACTGATGATAAAGCAAATGGACCATTTGACAATGTACCATTCTTTTCAGCAACAATAAGACTCTTTGGATAATTGATTGTACTAAGCTTTGTACAACCATTAAATACAAGATAACTAAGCTTTGTAACAGAGTCTGGAAGATTAATAGTTTTAAGTGCAGTACACTGGTCAAAAGCATAGTTGCCTATAGTTGTAAGACCCTCATTCATTTTAACTGTTACAAGACCCTTACAGTTAGAGAAAGCATAAATTCCGATTGTACTTACTGATGCTGGGATAGTCATTTCAGTTATATTAGTACAACCATAGAAGGCTCTGTCGCCAATAGTTTCAACATTCTGAGGAATAACAATATCAGATAATTCTGTATCACCACAGAAAGCATATGTTCCTATAGCTTTTACAGATGGCGGAAGAGTTAATTTACTAATACTTGTAACACCTGCAAAAGCATATGACGGAATACTCTGAACTCCCTCAGGAATTTCAATATTTTGCAATGATGAAAGTGCAAAAGGACCATTTGTACTTGTCTTATCGGCAGTAACAAGACCAATAGGATAATTTACACTTGTAAGTGATGTACAACCCTTAAATACAGTATAACCTAATTTATTCAATGAATCAGGAAGTATTACCTGATTAAGTGATGAACAACCATTGAATGCAAGATTACCAATAGTATTGATGCTTTTTGCTGGAATATCTATAGCCTTCAAGGCTGTACAGCCACTAAACGCACTTGCACCTATAGTTACAAGATTGCTGTTTAAGCCAACATATTCAAGACCAGTACAGTTCAGAAATGCATTAGCTTCGATAGTTTCGATATTTGCTGAAAATTTGATTTTCTTTACTGGTGTATTGCTGAAAGCCTTAGTTGCAATTACCTGAACCTTGTGTCCGTCAATAGTTGTAGGAATTGAAACCTCAGTATTTGTACCAATATACTTTGTAATTGCACAATAGGTACCGTTTAAAATCTTATATTCAAAATCACTGGCAACTGTTGAGGTTGAATTAATATTTTTTGTACCATAAACAGTTGCAATTTTAATGCCGTCTGGTGAAGGTAATGTTACAGTATCAATTTTACCAAAGTAAAATGCCGGACTACTGTAGGAAACTCTATAGGTGTTGCCTACTACAGCATCAGGACATGTCCATACACCAGAGCCGTTAGTAGTATATGTTCCAAAGACTCTCATAAGCTTTGTATCATAAAGAGTAACCTCTACTCCGCTTATAGCACCTCCACCAGAAATTTTAACTGTACCAGAGATAGGACCTGTCTGATAGAAAAATTTTTCAGTTGAGAATGGGAAACCATTTTCCTCAGCGAACTGCTGAGCATATGAATTTGCCTCACCATGAATAGTAAGCTTTGTACATCCTGTAAATGCAGTTTTATTAATAGCTGTTACACTCTCAGGAATCCAGATTTTTTCAAGACCTGTACAATAATTATAGCTGTAAGCACCAATAGCTTCAACAGTATCTGAAAGAATCATCTGGTTGATGTTTTGAGTCTGTGAGAATGCATAATCCGCAATAGTTTTTGCACCCTCAGGGATAGTTACATTTGTAATACCTGTATTTGAGAACGCAGCATTAGCTGTAGAACCATTTTTCTCACATACTGCCAATGAAACAGGATAGTTTATATTTGTAAGCTTATTAGCATTATCAAATACAAGATAACCAATATTTGTAAGTGAATCAGGAAGATTTACTGTTTTAAGGGCAGTACAGTCAGCAAAAGCATGATGACCGATTTTTAAAGTACCCTCATTCATAGTAACTGTCTGTAAACCTGTACTCTTATTAAATGCATATGGAGCAATTTCCAATACAGAACCAGGAATATTCACTTCTGTAAGTGTGATACAGCCATAGAAAGCATAATCACCAATACGCTTAACTGAATTAGGAATTGTTATGCTTGTAAGAGTAGTACATTTTGAGAAGGTATTTGCAGGAATAACCTCAACACCATCCTGAATAGTTACTCTTGTAATGCTTGAACCTGCAAGAGTACCTGCATTTGATTTTGCACGACAATCAACAAGACTCTTTGGAAGAATTAATGATTTAAGCTTAGTACAACCATTAAATACAGTATAACCCATTGTTGTTACTGCATCAGGAAGCTTGATACTACTCAATGAAGTGTCATTTTCAAAACAGCTGTGTCCGATAACTTCAAGAGTTGACGGAAGTGTAATGCTTGTAAGATTTGTACACTCTCTGAAAGCACCACTATCAATAAATGTAAGTCCCTCTGGTAATACTACCTTAGTAAGACTATTACAGTTAAAGAATACATCAACATTAATAAGTGTAATACTATTAGGAAGTGTAACATTTGCAAGGCTAAGACAGTTTGCAAAAGCAGCTGAACCAATAGTTATAAGCTTGCTTGGGAAGTTAAATGAAGTAAACTCGTGGCATCCATAGAATGCAAAACTGCCAATCGCTAAAACACCATCAGGAACTGTAAAGTTTGTAAGATGAGTACAGTTTGAAAAAGTATTGGAAGGAATATAGGTCATTGTTGATGGAATGGTTGCAGTTACGATTCTTGTATTTGCAAACGGACCATAGTAGGTAGTATTAGTAGTACCACAGCTTGCAAGACTTGCAGGAATATTGATACTAACAATATTTGTGTTTCCGCTGATAATTGAGCTTCCAAGATATGTAATAGTATCTGGAAGTGTAAGGCTCTGAATCTCCTTACAACCAGCAAAAGCATAATGGTTAATGCTTGCAAGCCTATTTGGCAAATTAACATTTACTATTGAAGAACAGTTATAGAAAGCATATTCGCCAATTTTAAGAAGTGACTGAGGAAGAGTGAAGTTTGCGAGCGTACTACATCCTGCAAAAGTGTAATCAGGAATTTCAGCTATTCCCTCTGGAATATCAACAGTCACAATGCTTGAACCTGCAAAAGGACCACTTGTACCTGATTTTACAGATTCCTCTAAACTTGCCGGAAGATTAATCTTTGTAAGATTTGGACAGTTTGTAAAAATATTATAGCCAAGCTTTGTAATGCTGTCAGCAAGTACAAGATTTGTCAAAGATTTACAACCATAGAAAGCCTTATTACCAATAGAAGTAACATTTTTTGAAGAGAAGCTTACTGTTTCAAGCTTTTCACAGTTTTCAAAAAGGCTGTTACCAATGGTAACTATAGAGTTTGGCAATCTAACAGTTTCCAAATTTGAACAACCGCTGAATGCACTTGCACCAACAGTTTCAACACCCTCAGGGATAGCAACACTTTTTAATGATTGGTTACCCTTAAAGGCATTTGCGGCAATGCTCTGAACAAGATAGCCATCGAGCTGAGTAGGAAGATTTAACACTTCATCATCACCCGAATAGCTGGTAATTGAACAGAAATTACCATTTAAAATCTGATACGAATAGGTTCCTGACTGAGCCTCACTACCATAAAGGTACCAGATTTCGCTCTGCATATCATACACATAGCCATAACCTGGGAAATTGAGGGTGTCAGTTGAGTTTGCGTTTCCGTCACTGAAAACAACGCTTGTATAGTCGCCTGTATATTCATAAGAGTAGGTTTTATCAGAAACCAAAGTCATCTTAGCACCAGGCTTATTCTGATTCGCACCATCTTCACCAGTCATATAGCAATAAACATTAGCCCAGTTTGCATTAATCTTAACATAAACTGTTCCACCGGATACCGCAAATGTACTGATAGAAAATGCTGAAGTCAGAATACACAATGTCAAAATAATTGACAAAGCTTTCAAAGCAATTCTTTTCATACGAAGACCTCCTTCTTTTAATATTTAGTAATTATAGTAATATAATTACTGCTGAATAATTTAACCGTACAATTCACTTATAAAAACAAATTTAAAAATTGCACTTTAAATCATTCAGCAATAATTCACATCTATAATATCGTATAAATTACAAATATAATATCTATATTCAACATATCTGCTGTATAATTATAACATAAATTCCCCACATTTGGCAATATGATTTTAAATAATTTGTCATTATCATATCAAAAAAGCCCATATGATACAATCACACAGGCTTTTCTAAATAAAAATTAGTAAAAATGTAAAATATATTATTTATCAACAACAGGGATTTCAGTTCTATCAAACTCATCAAGATGATTACCATAAATATAGTAATCTGTGTCCTTAACTATGGTTGATGATAGTGCAATAATGGCAACAACATTTGGAATTGTCATAAGTCCGTTGAAAATATCCGCACAAGTCCATACCAAATCAAGAGCCGTCACAGGTGCAACTATAAGCACAAGTACAAATACAAGCTTGAATGGAATTATGCCTTTTCTGCCAAATATGTACTCAACACATCTTTCTGCATAATATGACCAGCCAAGAATTGTTGAAAAAGCAAAAAGTACAATTCCGACAACCAAAATCGGAGTACCGATAACAGGAATCTGAGCAAAAGCCGCAGAAGTAAGCTGATCACCGTCAATCACACCCACATCAATGTTTGGATTTTTAATGCAGGAGCTAACAATAACAAGACCTGTCATAAGACAAACAACCACAGTATCCCAGAATGTTCCTGTTGAAGAAATCATAGCCTGACGAACAGGATTTCTTGACTGAGCAGCGGAAGCTACAATAGGAGCAGAACCCATACCAGACTCATTACTGAAAAGACCTCTTGCTACACCGTATCTTGCCGCCATCATAACACCAGTACCAACAAGACCACCGCCAAATGCTTGCGTAGAAAAAGCACTTGAAACTATTGTGCAAACAGCCTGCCATAAAACATCAGCATTAATAATAAGAATAATAATACAGCCCAGAACATACATTACAGCCATAAAAGGCACAAGCTTTTCACAAACGCTTGAAATTGACTTAATACCGCCAAAAATTACAAGAGCAACAAAAAGTGCAACCAATAAACCTGAAATAAGAGATACCATAGAAACCGTATGACCATAGAAAGCTATGTTAAGGTTGTTATCAGGATTAAAAGTATTATTCATAACATTAGCAATAGCATTTGTCTGAACACTACTACCGATACCAAAAGAAGCAAGTATAGCAAACAAAGCAAATAAAACTGCAAGCCACTTCTGATGCAAGCCTCGTTCAATGGCATACATTGCACCACCCTGCATTTTTCCATCCTTATCCTTAACACGATAACGCATCGCAATTAAAGACTCTGCATATTTTGTTGCAATGCCAAAAACACCTGTAAGCCAGCACCAAAGTACCGCACCTGCACCGCCAAGAGTAATAGCAGTACCTACACCAATAATATTACCTGTACCAATAGTTGAGGCAAGAGCGGTTGTCAAAGCCTGAAAAGGACTTATATCACCGTCAACCTCAGGGTCTTTAGTAACAGAAAGTCTGATAGCAGTACCGATTTTTCTCTGCATGAATCTTGTTCGGATAGTCATATAAATATGAGTTCCAAGCAAAATAATAATCATCGGCAATCCCCAAAGAAAGCTATCAATATTTTCTGCGATTTCGGATATAAAATTCATCATCTCTCTCCTCTGTTTTAAATTATTTATAAAAATTATTTATTTAAAATACGGATTACATCGCTAAGCCCTTCTGCAACATCATATAATAACGGCAAAACCTCTTCACTCGGTCCGTCAAGGTCAGGAACCATAACGGTTTTACATCCTGCTGAGCTTGCAGATTTAATGCCGTTTTGCGAATCCTCAAGTGCAATACATTCATCAGGCTTAAATCCAAGCTTTTCTGCCGCAAACAAATATATATCAGGAGCAGGCTTTCCTTTATCCACCATAGAGGCACAAACTATCTCATCAAAATATTTATACAAATCCAGCCTTTTTAAATATTTCTCTGTTCTCTCAATACCTGTTGCAGTAGCCAGAGCAATTTTATATCCGTTAGCTTTCAGATAGCTCAACAGCTCATCTGCACCGCTTTTTGCCTCAATTCCATTTGTTTCTATAAATGTATCCATAAGCTCAATACGCTTGCTATGTACTGCATAGTAATCAAAATCCTCACCAAAATATCCTTTAAGCCTTTGAATTGCCAAAGGACGAGCCATTGAACGAATGCTCAAGGCGTGATATTTTTGCATAGGATAGCCATAAAAGTTTGCCGCCTCACACCAAAAACGCACATATAGCTTTTCAGTATCAAGGATAACTCCGTCCATATCAGAAATAATACCTTTAATCATAATTAATCCACCTGTTTGCTTTTAGACAAATTTACCGCTGTAATTCCAGCTGAAATCAGCAGCAATGCTACAGCTGTTTCAATACGGAAAACATTTTCCCCAAGCATAACTCCTGATAAAATCGTACCAAAAACAGGCACAAGCAAATTAAATACCGTAATCATACTTGCAGGGTGATGCTTAAGCAGGGCTGTCCAAATAGAAAAAGCAACAGCAGAAACAAATGAAAGCCACAATAAAATCATCACACAATTTAAATCATAAAAATGTATCTTTCCACCACATATTAAGCCTGAAATAATTAGCACAGAACCACCGATAATCAGTTGAAAAGCGGTTATATTTACAGGATTTCTGCCATTTGCAATTTTTTTTGAGATAATATTACCAGCAGCCGCTGATATAGTAGAAAACAATATCATAACATCGCCAAATAGGGTATCAGTTGAAATTCCGCCACCCCAGTTTATAGCGATAACACCCGAAAATCCAAAAACACAACCAACAATCTTAATAAAAGTAAGCTTGTCCTCTTTAAAAAACAGCGGAACAGCAAGAACCGTAAAAAAGGAAGCACAAGCTGTAATTATTGATGTGTTAGTACCACTTGTAAATCCTATGCCAATATATGTAAAAATATACTGAGCGGCAGTCTGTACAAAGCCAAGACCACCGACAGCAAAAATATCATTTTTAGTTAATTTCGGTAAATTCTTCCCAGAGAACCAGACAAATAAGAATACAAGAATGCCAGCAAGTGTAAAACGAAAGCCTGCAAATAACAGCTTTGTACCGATTTCATTTTCTGTTATCTTAAAAGCCGAGTAACCAAGCTTAATAAAAGGAAAAGCTGTTCCCCATAAAAGAGTACAGAACACCGCAAGAATACAGGCTATTGCTTTATTACCAATAAGTTTTTTACTCATAAAATCAAGCTATGGCATTTTCAATAATTTCTTCAATATTTTCCTTTGGCTGCAAGCCGATTAATCTGGTAACTTCCTTACCGTCCTTGAAAATAATCATTGTAGGAACAGACATAACCTCATATTTTCCTGCAATTTCAATCGCCTTATCAATATCAAGCTTTGCAAAATCTACTTTATCCGCAAGGATTCCGTTGCTGATTTCCTCAACAATCGGACCTAACATCTGACAAGGTACACACCACTCTGCAAAAAAATCAACAAAAACAGGCTTGCTGTTTTTCAATACCTCATTTTCAAAATCGGCACTTTCAATTTTATTTACCATTTACTATCACTCCAAAGTATAAATCTGAATTTATTATTACCGAATAATCGCAAAATATAAAAATCCAAATAAATCAATTAAGGGGCAGACTAAAATCAAGTCTGCCCTTTGCATACATTAACAAGTATAAAAAAGTATTAATCAACCATTTTTGACTACATCTCTGATAACATTTGCAATGTGGGGCTGTGTAAGCTTAAACTTGTCGAGAAGCTCAAGTGCAGGACCGCTGTAACCAAATCTGTCATTAACACCAATTTTAGTCACCTTTACAGGACATTCCTCGCTTGTAACCTCACATACAGCATCACCAAGACCGCCAATTACATTATGCTCTTCAATAGTAATAATTCTGCCTGTTTCCTGAGCAGCCTTAATAATAATATCTCTGTCAATAGGCTTAATTGTATGGATATTGATAAGTCTTGCATTAATACCTTCAGCCTCAAGCTCTTTAACAGCCTTTAAAGCCTCATTTACAACAAGACCTGTTGCAATAACAGCAACATCGTTACCCTCATGCAAGGTAATGCCCTTGCCAAGCTCAAAAGTATAGTTATCAGGGTCATTAAAGCTGTCAATAGCAAGTCTGCCCAATCTGATATAAACAGGACCGTCATATTCGATTGCAGCCTTAGTAGCCGCCATCATCTCATAATGGTCAGCAGGGTTAAGAACAACCATACCAGGAATTGTACGCATAACACCAATATCCTCAAGACACTGATGAGTTGCACCGTCCTCACCTGTTGAAATACCTGCATGACTGCCTGCGATTTTAACATTTAAGTGTGGATAAGCAACTGAGTTTCTGATTTGTTCAAAAGCTCTGCCTGTTGCAAACATTGCAAATGAAGCAGCAACAGGAATTTTACCAGCTGTAGCCAAACCAGCGGCAACACCCACCATATTACACTCAGCTATACCGCAGTCAAAAAATCTTTCAGGAAATTCCTTCTTAAAAACACCTGTTTTTGTAGCAGCCGCAAGGTCTGCATCAAGAACAATAATATCCTTATTAGTTTTAGCAAGCTCACAAAGAGCCATACCAAAGCTTTCTCTTGTAGCCTTTTTAATTACATTTGACATCAGCAGTTGCCCTCCAATCTGTCAATTTCAGCCTGAAGCTCAGCAGTAGCCTGTTCATACTGCTCCTTGTTAGGTGCAGTACCATGCCAGCCAACCTGATTTTCCATAAATGAAACGCCTTTACCCTTAACAGTAGCAGCAAGAATAGCTGTAGGCTTATTCTTAATAGTTTTAGCTTTTTCAAGGGCATCTGCAATCTGCTCAAAATCGTGACCATTAATCTTGATTACTTCAAAGCCGAAGGACTCAAACTTCTTGTCAAGAGGTTCGATACCAGCAACCTCAGCAACAGTACCATCAATCTGTAAGCCGTTCTGGTCAACAATAACAACAAGGTTATCAAGATTATTATGAGCGGCAAACATAGCAGCCTCCCATACCTGACCTTCTTCAACCTCACCGTCACCTAAAACAGTATATGTGCGATAAGATTTATTATCAAGCTTAGCCGCAAGAGCCATACCGCAAGCGGCAGAAATACCCTGACCAAGTGAACCGGTACTCATATCAATACCGGGAGTACCCTTCATATCAGGATGACCCTGAAGCATAGCACCGATATGACGCAAAACCTTCAATTCGTCCCAATCAAAAAATCCTTTTAACGCAAGAGTAGCATAAAGGCTTGGGCAACAATGACCCTTAGAAAGAACAAATCTATCTCTGTCAGCCCAATCAGGATTTTTGGGATCAACATTCATTTCCTTAAAATACAGATAAGTAAAAATATCAGCCGCAGAAAGTGAGCCACCTGGATGACCAGACTTAGCGTGATAAGTACCGAGAACAGCACCAATTCTTGATTTAGCAGCAAGAATTTGCAGTTGTTTAATTTCATTGCAATCCATAATAATATCCTCCCAGTTAGAAGTAATCATACCGTATAAAATAGTAACACAAATTTAATTATTTATTTTTCGATATTAGAAAATAAGGCTGAATTTCTGCCAAACTTCGATAATTTTACAAATTATTTTACAAAACAGTAATAAAATGCTATAAGAATAGGTACTGAGGACATTCGGAATATTGCAACGCATAAAAAAATGATGTATAATTATAATCACAAAAATAATTATGGAGTGAAAAAAATGCTGTTATGCACCGATGTAGGAAATACAAACATAAAATTTGCCCTGTATAAAGGCGAAAAACTGCTAATGAAGCTTAGGTTTTCCACAAACCACAGCAAAACCGCAGATGATTATGCAGTAGATTTATTCACAATATTTCAGATTAACAATGTAAAAGCAGATGAAATCAGCGGTTCAATCATTTCAAGCGTAGTACCAATAGTAACCGAGCCGTTGAGAATGGCAATAAAAACAGTAACAGGCATAGAAAGTATGCTTGTAGGACCCGGACTAAAAACAGGACTAAATATCAGGCTTGACAATCCTGCGGCAGTAGGCTCTGATATTGTATGCACCTGCGTTGCAATAAAGGAGCAGTATCCCTGTCCAGCAATAGTAGTGGGCTTAGGCACAGCCACAACAATACTCTACATAAATTCAGAAAGGTCATATTGTGGAGGAACGATACTGCCTGGAGTACAGGTATCACTTGATGCATTAACAAGCCATGCCGCCTTACTTCCCTCAGTAAATATAACCGACCCTAAAAAAGTGATTGGAACAAATACCGCAGACTGCATAAAAAGCGGAATAATCTATGGAAATGCAAGTATGATAGACGGAATGATAGAGCGATATGAAGAAGAGGTAGGAGAAAAATGTTTTCATATTGCAACAGGCGGATTTGCATCGGTAGTAATAAAACATTGCAAAAATGAAATAACAGTAAATGATGACCTTATACTTGAGGGATTAAAAATAATTTACAATAAAAATTCGATACAATAATAACTGAAACCTCATTAAAAATATTGCAAGACTTCCAAGAAAATACATTAGAGAATTATGGTATAGAAGTCTGGTATTTAGTAACAAAATAAAAAAGAGGAATTTATGAGTAAACAAAAATTTCCTTTCCTTATTGAAATATATAAAGGAGAAGGGCGTATATTGATTATTCCACTTATTAGCCATTTGGGTGGATATCGTGTGGATTTTGGTTATTTTGTAAACATTGAAAATATAGATTGTACCTCAATAGGTAACAATGTTTTACAAATGAAAAATATTATAGAAAAAAGTAACATTTCTTGTGCAACACTAAAAGAGCAAGAACAGGAAAGAGCATGGAAAAAAAGTTCTAAGTATAAAACTTGGAATGCTTTTTGGAAAAACAACAATTTTGCACTTTTCGAGATATACGAAGATGAGCATTATGATGTTTATTCTGCAAAACATTCAGAAAATCAAAAAGGAATTTATGGGGATACTATTAAGAAAATTAATTTACCTCCCAATGCTACAGTCGAGGAAATAGGTCAAGCAGTAATTGATGTTTTCTCTGCATTGGAAGAATATTACAAAGAACATCCACTCAAAAAAATTGAACGCTATCCAATAGAAACTATTGAGCTTTTGGACGGCTCTTTC
>JAKSRB010000020.1 GCA_024403825.1 Ruminococcus sp.
ATGAAAATGTGCCTGCAATAGTAATTGAGCTTAAAAAGGAAGAGTCCGAAAGTATCGCACTCCAGCAGATTAAAAACCGAGAATATGCAGACAGCTTAAAAAATCTCAGCGGAGAAATTATCCTTGTAGGCATAAACTATACAACCGACAAGGAAACTAATTACAAAAAACATACTTGTAAAATTGAAAAAATAATAAAGTAAGTAGAAGCTATGCAATAGAAAGAGTATATCTAATTAAGGCTATATTTTAAGATTATTAAAATATTAAAAATAAATAATGTAAAAGGATGCTGAAATATAATAAAAATTTCAGCATCCTTTTAATAAGCGAATGAATCATACCATTATCGCATACATAGCGATAGTTAATATTATCACAAATCCAAAATTTATTGCGGTGAATAATAATATATAGCTTTTCACCTTGTCTGGGTTGTGTTTTATGTATTCTCTGAAGGTTATCAGGCTTGCTAATGATGCAATTAATGTTCCTGCTCCGCCTATGTTTACACCTAATAGCAATTCTCTGTAATTATCAGTAAATTGTGATAACAATATTGCTGATGGTACATTGCTTATTACCTGACAAGAAAGAACGCTGAATATTAATGTGCTTTTATTCAACAGATAACTGAATATGTCCTGTACTATATCAATTCTTGCCATATTGCCTGAGAATATAAAGAAAAATACAAAGGTCAGCAATAAGGGGTAATCTACCATTTTTAATGCCTTGCGGTCGGCTATAAGCAATGATACAGGTATAACGATTAAGCCAGCCTGATAAGGAACACATCTGAAAACAATGGTTATTGCAAATGCAAAGAGCAGAGAATATATTATTGCTCTGGGAGCGTTGAGCGTGTAAGGCTCGTTTTTAATTTCCAAAGGTTCTTTTTTTATGAATAAACAGCAGATTGTTATTAATGATATTGCTATGATAAATGGCGGAAGCATTATTTTTATAAATTCTGCGGTGGGTATTTTATACTTAGTATATAAATACAGATTTTGCGGATTGCCGAATGGTGTCAGCATTCCGCCAAGATTTGCCGCTATGTTCTGCATTATAAATGTAAATGCCATATATTTTTGCTTTCCTGTAGTGCTAAGTACATAATATCCAAGCGGTAGAAATGTAAGTAATGCCATATCATTTGCTATCAGCATTGAACCGATAAAGGTAATATATACAAGTGCAAGTACAGCTTTTCTTGTGTTCTGAAATTTTTTTACTATTTCCTGAGCTAATATGTAAAAGAAATTTATATTTTTGAACGCACATACAACGGCAAGAACGCAAAATAAGCAGGTCAGAGTTTTTATGTCAAAATAATTCAGATATTCCTTGTCAGGTGGTACAATAAGAGAGGTTATGCCTGCCGCAGCAGCGGCAATGCACATGACCATATTTTGTTTGATAAATGGTGTAATTTTCACTTTTTAATCTCCTGATATAAGGCAACACCGATTAAATTTTATGGTGTTGCCTCTGTTATTTTAATGTAGTAATTTTGTTATTTTACCTTTTTCAATGCCTGAAATTCTGCTTTTACTTTTTTACGGCGAGTGATTATCCGAAATAATCTGACAAAAAATCCTATGGGTAACAGTATTTTATGCTTGTAAAAAAACGGATAAGAGCATTTATAGATTGAGAGTGGTGGGAAAACTCTTTGTATTATATACCTGAACCTTGAGCCGTCAGCCTTTTCAATTACATAATTGTCTATTGTGCCAAATGCTCCTGAGTTTACTATTTTGTTTAAAAATCTGGTTTCCTTTTCTGAAAGCGGTTGTGGCTTGCTGTCTGTGAAAAGCTTTTTACAGATATTTCGTCTGGTTTTCTCAAACTCTTCAATTCCCAGTATTTTTGATTGCTTTTCAATATATTCCCAGTTTAGGGTGCTTTCAAATTTATTAAGCATTACATAGCAGTCTGTTAAGGTTCTTAAGCCTGTTCCGCCATTTATGAAGTGGCGGTAATCGTGAGCTGTGGTATAAATGTAGAAATCTTCATTGCTGAATTTGCGTGAATAATTATTATTGCTGTCCTTTAGCAATTTACTTTCAATGTTGCCGTAATAGCTGTAAAATCCTGCACCTGTATATTCATTAAAAAGTGAGTGGTGCATTTCAAATTTATATATGGGTGCTTTATGATATTCGTCATGATTACTGCCTTTTCCGTCCTTTAGGTCATATCCTCGTGCAATCATAATTTCTTTGACATCACTTCGCCTGTCAATGTCATAAAGAATATCATTATCTGACATTTCTCTCATTCCGAGTTTTGGATAATATTTTTTTAATACTATTCCCTTTAACGGAATATACCAGATTTTTTTCTTTTCAAATTCCGCAAGTATGCTTTTGCGTTCGGCATCCAAAAGAATACTTTTTCTGATTGCATTGCCTTTGCTGTTTTTCCATTGTTCATCTGCCATTCCTATGCTTTCAAGTGCCATACATACCATTGCTGTAATGTGGTGTGCTTCGCAGAGCTTATAAAGCTTATCGAGAGGTATGCTTTTTACAATGTCGGTATCAGGCTTTGTCTGGGTTAATGCACAATATATAATGTATATTATTTTTTCGATAGAAGGAGTGTTTGTGTTCATATAATTATCCATTTTAAATAAAGTTTGAATTTACTGAAACTATTATAAAATTGTTGAATTTAGTTGTCAAGTCTTTTGAATCTAATGCAAATGTATAATTTTCGTTAAAAAACTTTAAGCGTAGTGACATAACGACACAAAGCATAATTGTACTGAATTATGCTTGTAAAAATTGAGTTTTAGTGCATATTTCCTGCTTGTGTAATTTATAAATGGTCATAAAAATAACAATCATATATAAATGAAAAAAGTATTGGTTAAAATACACAAATTAATGCAAAATAATTTGGAGGGTAAAACTGCGTTATAATTCTGAAATGGAAATTAGTAAAATATTATATATTGTAGAATATATAATGTAATTGTGGAGTAGTGTAATCTCTCCACACATACCATACTAATGAATTTGGAGGAAAATCATTATGGTTAAGAAAAAACACAGAGTGTTAAGTCTTATCCTGTGCCTTATGCTTGCTCTCAGTGCAGTATTTGCAAGTACTGCTTCTGTTGCAGCGGCTGCCGGTGACACAGTTTATGTAAGACTTAATAACGGCTGGTCACAGGTTTACATTTATATGTGGAACTCTACCAGCGACACAGGCGTTTCATGGCCGGGCGAAAAGATGACACAGTATGCTGATGGTGTTTACAGCTATCACTACAACAAAGACTTTAAGTATGTTATCTTCAATAACGGCTCAGGTGCTCAGACTGCTGACCTTACTTACACAGGTAATGGCGGTGACGGCAAAATCTATGACCTTTCAAAGGGTACATGGTCTGATTATCAGGATGCAACTAAGGGTTCTACAACAGCAACAACAGCAACAACAGCTACCACACCAACTACACCAAGCGGTTCATTTACACTTTATCTTGACAATCAGAACGATTGGTCAAATCCTTGCTGCTATGTATGGAACGACTCAACTGATGCTCCAACAAGCTGGCCTGGTGCTAAGATGACATTTGTAGGTGAAAAGGTATGGCAGTTTACTGCTCCAAAAACTTATGCAAAGTGTATTTTCAGCAACGGTGGCGGAAACCAGACTGCTGACCTTAATGTTGTCAGCGGACAGATTTACGACAACAAAACAGGTAAATGGTCTGTATATGATACAAGCGATTTACAGGTTAAATCTTTCTCAGCAGATCCTGCATCCAATGTTTATGCAGGCACAGATGTAACTCTCACAGCTTCAGCTCAGAGCGTTACTGGTGCTACAGTTGTTTACAGCTTTGTTGTTACAGATCCTAACGGCAAAAAGACAACTGTTTCTGACTTCAGCACAGCAAATTCTGTTGTATGGACACCTGCAGCATCAGGTACATACACAATTAATTTTGAGTTCAAGGATTCAGACGGCAACACAAACAGCCGTTCAACAACTCTTGCAGTTCTTGATGATTCAAGCCTTGCAAAGCCAATTATCAAGGGTGTAAATCCTGCTGACCTCAACTATATTTCAAATGGCAGGTCAACAACTGTTACTGTAAAGGCAGGCGGTGGTATCACAGGTACAAACCTCCTCTTCTATAAGTATATTGTTACAAATCCTGACGGTACAACCAACACACCTTACTATACTCTTAACAATACATACTCATTCACACCAAATGGTGTAGGTACATACAAGGTTCAGGTTTTCGTTCAGGCTTCTGACAATGTTACAGTTAATAAAACCTATAACTATGTTGCAATCAATGGTGCAGTTCCAACAAATACTGTTTCAACACTTCCAACATCTGCAACAGTAGCTACAAAGCCAACAACTGCTACAGTAGCAACTACAGCTAAGCCAACAACAAAGCCTACAGTAAAACCAACAACAGTTCCAACAACAACAAGAAAGCCTGTAACAGGTGTTGCGGGTGACGCTAACAGAGATGGTATTCTCTCAGTTCTTGATGTAACACATATTCAGGGCTACCTTGTACAGCTTCCTGCATATGCAATGGACGAGGATACAAAGATTCTTTGTGATATGGATAAGGACGGAGTTCTTTCAATTAAGGATGCAACCTACATTCAGAAGAAGCTTGTAGGACTTCCTTACTAATTTGTTTAAAAGTGGAGAGTAATTATGACAGGTTTAAAGAAATTTTTTGCACTTGTCCTCTCAGTTATGATAATTGCTACAGCCGGTGTAGTTTCAGTCGGTGCGGCAGAAGATAATAATAATGAACAGGTGGCAGCCAACGAACAGGCTGCCACAGGTATTATTATCCACGCTATGGATGATGATCTTTCACAACCATATGTATATTTATGGAACTCTTTGCCAACAAATGATGCAATGTCAAAATCATATCCGGGTGAAAAGCTTGCAAAAGCAGGTGACTGGTTTGATTATAATGTTGGCAATGTGACTAAGGTCAATGCAATTATTACTGATGCGGATGGCAAACAGTATTCAAGCGAGAAAAAACTTACCACCGGTGAATGGTGGTTCTATGAGGGCAAATGGTACAGCCATAATCCTCTTGTTGTAGATCCTGTTGAAGATGTAGATATGCGTGAGGAAAGTATCTACTTTGTTATGACAACTCGTTTCTATAATGGTGATACAGGCAATGATGTTCATTGCTGGGATGATACAAAGGCAAATAACCCTGATGAAGACCCTGCATGGCGTGGTGATTTCAAGGGACTTGCAGAAAAGCTTGATTATATCAAGGCTCTTGGTTTTTCAGCTATCTGGGTAACTCCGGTAGTTTCAAATGCATCAGGCTATGACTATCATGGCTATCATGCTTTTGATTTTTCAACAGTTGATGTTCGTTATGAAAGTGATGATTTCACTTATGACGATTTAATTGCTGCTGTTCATCAAAAGGGTATGAAAATTATACAGGATGTTGTTTTCCAGCATACAGGAAACTTTGGTGAAGCATTCTTCTGCAATCTTTTTACAAAGGATTATTCAGCAGACCTTTCAAGCCTCGAGGATAGTATGATACCAACCGATTTGTTGCTTGATACATATGGTTTAAGCTCACCAGAGGAATATTGGGCACAGAAGGGTGAAATTCAGTATTCACAGCGTCTTAATCTTATGAAAAACACAACCATTACTGCTAACAACACAACAGGTGTGCAGCCTGGTGAAGCAGATTATGGTATGGATAAGGTATCAACAAGCGATACATACAATTCAAACAACTACTATCATTCAGGATATTTCCAGAGTCTTAACTGGGATGACTGGACCTGTAAGTTTGCTCAGATTGCAGGCGACTGCGTTGACCTTAATACAGAAAATCCTGCTGTAGCGGAGTATGTTGTTGACAGCTATTCAAGCTACATTGAGCGTGGTGTTGACGGCTTCCGAGTTGATACAGTTCGTCATATTCCAAGAGTAACACTCAATCTTATGTATAATGACCAGATTCTTGGTGCAGCATCAGCATTTGGCAAGAGCAACTTCCTTATGTTTGGTGAAATCTGTACTCGTTACACTCAGATTTGGTATCGTGACCATGCTGAAGAGTCAACCCCATACTACACCTGGAAAGAGTCAAGTGATTACTGGGCTAAGAACTGGAAATGGGGTACAACTGCTGAAGATGTAAACAGCAATATGAACCTTACATTTGATCACTATCTGAAAGAGGATGACACAAGTGACGAGCCAACCTCTGACAATGCTTTTCTGAAAGGTATTACATATCATACACCTGACAATTCAATGGCATCAGGTATGAATGCAATCGACTTCCAGATGCACAGAATGTTTGGCAATGCAAGCAGTGCTTTTGGCATTGCAAAGAGCGGTGACAAGTATTACAATGATGCAACATATAATGTAACATATGTAGATTCACATGACTATGCACCTGAACAGCCAGACGAAAAATCACGCTTCTCAGGCGGAACACAGGCATGGGCAGAAAACCTCGACTTAATGTTTACATTCAGAGGTATTCCATGTGTATATTATGGTTCTGAAGTAGAGTTTATGAAGGGTGCATTGATTGATGTCGGACCAAATGCTCCTCTTAATACTACTGGTCGTGCATATTATGGCGATTATCTTGAAGGTGATGTAACAGCAAGTGATTTTGGTGAATATACAGCAACAGGAACAGTTGCAGAAACTCTTAGCTCACCACTTTCAAAGCACTTAATGAAGCTCAATGCAATCAGGCGTGCAGTACCAGCACTCCAGAAGGGACAGTACACAACATCAAGCACATATGTAAGCGGAAATATGGCATTTGTTCGTCGTTTTACTGATGACACTACAGACAGCCTTGCTTGCGTAACAATTTCTGGAAATGCAACATTTAAGAATATTCCTAACGGTACATATATTGATGCTGTTACAGGTGATACAAAGCAGGTAACAGACGGCACTCTTACAGTACCATCACTCGGTACAGCTAATATGAGAGTATATGTATGTTGTGCAAACGGCTTCACAGGAATTGATGGTGCAGTTGGCGGAACATCATCTTACCTCAAATAATCAACAATAATCTGTTGTATGGTATGAATTTATTAAAGTCCACGCATTCATATGGATGTGTGGACTTTTTTAAATGTTTTCCACATAAAATCAAAATAATGTTGAAACAAAACCAGATTTAATAATTAGTTAGTTTTGCAAATTTTAGTCTTATATAGTCAAAAAGCTTAAAATGATACAACATTATGCCAAAAATACCACTAATTTTCATTTAAAATTTTCAGAAAATTTTAAAAACTATTGATTTTTAGGTTTTCATATGATATAATAAATTGAATTTGCAAGAAGCCATTGCGTGCAATTAAGTGAGCGGCAGGCCCTGTGCGATTGGGGTCTGTGAACCATGTCAGGCGGGGAACCGAGCAGCATTAAGCAGTATTTCTGATGCGATGCAGTAAGTCTGCCGTTCACTTATTTGTATGTTTGCCGTTCTCGGCTGGCGGCTTGCATTTTTTGTTAAATGCGGAGGTGGTTTTTTGTATCAGGTTTTATATCGCAAATGGCGTCCCCGTACTTTTGATGATGTTTCAGGTCAGGAGCATATTACTTCAACCTTGAAAAATGAGGTGTCTGAAAACAGGCTTAATCATGCTTATTTGTTTACAGGCTCTCGTGGTACTGGCAAAACTACCTGTGCAAAAATCTTATCCAAAGCTGTAAACTGTCTTTCACCTGTAAGTGGAAATCCCTGCGGTCAATGTGAAATCTGCAAGGGTATTGATAACGGCAGTATTATGGATGTTATTGAAATGGATGCCGCATCTAACAGAAAAATTGATGATATTCGCTCTATTATTGATGAGGTACAGTTCAAGCCTGCAAAAAGTCGGTTTAGGGTGTATATTATTGATGAGGTGCATATGCTCACAGTTGAGGCATTTAATGCCTTGCTGAAAACTCTTGAAGAGCCTCCGGAACACGCAATTTTTATTCTTGCTACTACGGAAGTTCATAAACTGCCACAAACCATTCTCTCAAGATGTCAGAGGTTTGATTTTCACCGTATTCCTCCAAGGGATATTGCAGATAGATTGCTTTTTGTTGCAGGTCAGGAGAGTGTTGAGCTTTCAGAAGGTGCCGCATTGCTTGTCGCATCGGTTGCAGATGGTGCGTTGAGAGATGCACTTTCGTTGCTTGACAGATGTATAGCAATATCATCATCGGTTGATGAAGATGTTGTCCGCAGTGCCGCAGGACTTGCAAGAAAAACTTATCTTTATGAGCTTGCCACTTGTGTTATAAATAAAAATACAGCGAAGTCACTTGAAATAATTGATAGCTTATATAGCGAATCAAAGGATATGTCAAGGCTTTGTGATGAGTTGCTTGCTCATTTCAGAGCATTAATGCTGATAAAATCGGTGCGAAATCCAAGAGATATACTTGTGATGTCTGATGATGAATTTGAAGAAGCACAAACCCAATCGGATTATCTGTCACTTGCAGATATAATTTATTATATGGATGTGCTATCAAGAGCGTATCAGCGAATGGGGCATGGAACAGGTGACAGAACTGAGTTTGAAATGGCAATGGTAAAGCTGTCATCACCAGAGCTTGATGCAACAGCTGAGGCTTTGACCGCAAGAATAACAGCACTTGAAAAAGCCGTAAAAAAGGGTATAACTGTAAATTATCAATCAGAAAGCAAGCTTGATACTGAGAATAAAAACAGCGAAACCCTCACAGAGGCTAAAAAGGATACCTTGAGTAAAGCTGAAAAATCAGTGGTTGAAAATGCGTGTATGGTACAAATATCGACACCAACGCCAATGGAGATAGTTGAGGAAAAATCTGAACAAACAGCATATAGAATACATCAGCCTCCTGCTCCAATAAGTCCTGAATCGCAGCCAAACAGCAGAACAGAGCGACAGACAAATACAAATATAGATGAAATCTATCGAAATGCCAAGCCGTTTCCAGAGTGGATAAATGTGGTAGATAATATGAAAAGCATATCAAGAACGATAGCCGCATCATTTGCAGGCTCATCGGCATATGTGAGTGGAGGTTATCTGCTGATAGATACAAGCAACGAAATGGCATTTGAACTGCTAAAAAAAGGAAGCAGGCGAGAGGAAGTCCGAAAGATAATACTGGAAACGACAGGCAGAGTATATAAGCTTGGGCCATATAAGCGACCACAGAAAACAAAACAGGAAGAAGATCCGCTTGAAAAGCTAAAAAGAGGGCTTGAGGGAACGGATATCGAAATAATAGAAGAATAAAAACAGAAAGGAAAGAAATAAAATGAAAGCAAGATTACCAAAGGGATATAATAACGGAGGCGGAGCAGCCAATATACAGCAGCTTGCAAGACAGGCACAGAAGCTACAGGATGATATGGAAGCCGCATCAGCAGAGCTTGAATTAAAGGAATATTCAGCAGCAGCAGGTGGCGGAGCAGTAAAGGTAACAGTAACAGGTAAAATGGAGCTTACTAAGATAGAAATATCACCAGAAGTAGTAGATCCAGAGGATGTAGAGATGTTAGGAGATCTCGTAATGGCAGCAGCAAACGAGGCACTCAGAACAGCGGCAAAGGAAAAAGAAGATACAATGGAAACAATTTCAGGTGGACTTAACATACCGGGAATGTTTTAATTATGGCACAGTACAATGTAGCACCGCTTGAAAAGCTGGTGGAGCAGTTTGAAAAGATGCCAGGCATAGGGCATAAAACAGCACAAAGGCTTGCGTATTATGTTCTGAATTTGCCAAAATCTGATGCCGAGGAGCTGGCAGGAGCGGTAATGGACGCACATACAAAAATCCATTATTGCAGTAAATGCTGTAATCTTACAGATAAAGAGCTTTGTCCGATATGCTCTAATCCTGTGAGAGATAATTCGACTATATGCGTGGTCGAAACGCCAAGAGATGCGACAGCAGTAGAAAATACTCACGAATATAGGGGCGTATTTCATGTATTGCATGGAGCAATTTCACCGTTGAATGATGTAGGACCTGACAATCTTACAATCAAGCAGTTGATAGCCAGACTTTCAGATGATACTGTCAAGGAAGTAATAATGGCAACGAACCCTACAATAGAGGGAGATGCAACAGCATTGTATATATCAAAGCTGTTGAAGCCAATGGGAGTCAAGGTAACAAGGCTTGCATATGGAATCCCAGTAGGCGGAGATTTGGAATATGCAGATGAATATACATTAGCAAAGGCACTCGAAGGCAGAAATGAAATATAGTCGCCAAAAACGACAGAAAATGATTGACAAATGCTTTAAATAAAGTGTAAAATAAAGCTGTCAGGGCAGATAAAAAACTGCTCTGGCAGTAAAAAATATAAAGCAAAGAGGAGGTACCGCAATAATGGCAAGCTTAAAGACGATAGCCCAGAATAAAAAGGCACATCATGATTATTTTATCGAAGAGTCATACGAAGCAGGAATAGAGTTATGCGGTACTGAGGTAAAATCAATCCGAAGCGGACGAGTAAACCTAAAGGATAGCTGGTGTTCAATAGTTGACGGAGAAATATTTGTAAATGGAATGCATATATCTCCGTATGAGCAGGGAAACATATTTAACAGAGATCCAATGAGAGTACGCAGATTATTAATGCACAAAAAAGAGATTAATAAGCTGTATGGAACAGTAAAACAAACAGGATATTCGCTGATACCAATAAGCTTATACTTTAAAGATAGCCGAGTAAAAATGCAGATAGGCTTATGCAAAGGTAAAAAGCTATATGATAAGCGAGAGGATATGGCAAAGCGAAGTGCTAAAAGAGATATGGAGCGAGCCATAAAAGAGCAGAATAGATAAGATAATGAAAGAATATATGGGGGTGTAAAGGCTTCGACGGGGATTGCGAACTTTGGTAAGCGTGCGGTGGTGCTGAGCCACCTAAAAATCAGCAAATTAAAATTAACTGACAACAATAAAGTTGCATTAGCAGCCTAAGAGCTGCTCGTTCCTGTGCGGAGGACTGCGACCGCATAAGGGGCGTCGATTAGCAGTAAATGTGAACAGAGGGATTTTCCGACCTTTGTCATAAAACAGGAAATACTGAACTGTAGAGCCAGTTGATGGGCGATGCAGGGAGGGAACGCAAAAACATCAACTACGCACGAAGAAAGCCTTGGCGAACAATCTTCGGACACGGGTTCGACTCCCGTCACCTCCACCATAAAAGAACGCACTTTTGTCTACCAAGACAAAGTGCGTTTTTTTGCATAAATGAAAATCATAAGTTAAGTCATTCTTATTGAAACATATGAATAAGTATTAATATATAGAATATAGTAGTTAAATGTATTGTCTACATTAATTTCATGTGATACAATATAGCAAAAGGAGGAGAAAAATGAATTATGAAAAGATAATAATTGAGTTGCTTGACCGAATTAAAACGCTTGAAGAAAAAGTCGCAAAACTTGAAGAAGTTAAAACAAATCAGGCGTCTATGGGAAACGCCGGAAAGAGCGAGGAGATTACCGGAGGGCACAAGTATAGAGCTTTGACTTTGTATCTTAAAAAATCCAATTTTGAACGGATAAAACTGACGTTTGCAGAAATCGAAAAAATTATCGGCAGTCCTTTGTCGTATTCCGCGAGAACGAATAGAGCAAATTGGGCAAACTCAACTTCGCAATCTTTAGCTTGCAGTTGGTTAAAAGTTGGATATAAAACGGTAGAAGTAAATTTGCTTTCTGAATATGTTGTTTTTGAAAAAGGAATTTATTAAAAAATCAAAAAGGAGGTAAAAATATGAACATTGAAACAATATGGAAAAGGATGAAAGAGTTTGAGGGTGAAACATTTTATACAGTAACCGGTTTGCCATATAGGTATGATTTCATTGATGAAAACAAAATACAACCTATCCGAGACGGTGACGGTAAGTGGATTCTGTCGAAAAATCTATTTGAAAAAGCTCTGCTGTTGATTCACGGAAGCAAAAAAGAATTCAACCATAGAATTATCGGATCATCATATGTGTATGGTATATTGACGGATAATCGGATCAATAATTGATTATCGGAAGTCGGCCGCACGTACCTTTTAGTCGTACTTACCTTGAAAGTGTACCTTTTGGTCGCTCTTTCACATTCAAGAACACCATTTGATGAAAATCAAGTGGTGTTTTTTCATTTGGTTTGCCCAGAATGGGCAGTAGCTTGGTGGTGAAAATCCACTACAGGCTTGGCAGTAGGAGCTATCTGCACTATTATGTTAAATTATCTTGTAAATCGTCAAAATATGTGTTATATTATAAAAAAGTCATATATTCGTGCTTGGAATTTAGGTGAATAAAATATGAGAAGTGTGAAAAGAACTGAAAAACCTGAAATATTAAAGGAAAAAGCAGACCAATGGACACAGGAATTACTAAAAGCGATTGAAGAAAATGGCTCATATAGCAAAGTTTCAAACACCATAAAACGCAGATATAATCAGCCGGAAATAAAACAAGCATTAAAAGAAATGTATGATGGTTGTTGCTGTTATTGTGAAGGTAGAGTTGGCGATGTAAGCTATGGAACAATAGAACATTTAAAGCCTGAATCAAGGTTTCCTGAATATGCATTTGAATGGGAAAATTTGCACTTGTGTTGTGGAATTTGTAATACTACAAAAAAGGTTAAATGGGATGACAATAATCCAATATTAGACCCAACAGTTGATAGGATTGAGGATTATTTAAGGATAAACCTTATAAGCGGTGAATATGAACCAATAAATAACAACGAACGAGCTAAAACAACAATAGAACACACAGATTTAAACAGATCAAAATTAATTGAAAAGCGTAAGGGAATAGTTGTTGCATATTGCAAATATGCACTTCAAGGAAAAGAACTGCAATACATAGAAGATAATATAAAGCTACTTGGAGAAAGAACATTATACGAAACGATAAAAAATACACAAATAAAATAATAAAAGCTCCCATTTTTATGAGAGCTTTTATTATTTTAGTCTTTAGTTGTTTTTTCTATTTTTTCAATTTCTGCAATATATTTACTTGCATGTTCAAAATCACCTAATTTTACATAGGAAGCAACTAATTCTTTATAAACAAATAATACTTTAGTGTTATTAATTGGTGAAATTTTCTGATATATTTCAAGTGCCTTGCTAAAATACTTTATTGCTTTGTTATACTCTCCTTTGTCTTGGAAGGCAATTCCAAGATTATTATATGAGGTTACCAAGTCTGGGTGATTTGGATTGTCCTTATATGCTATTCTTCTTATATCAAGTGCCTTGCTATAATACTCTATTGCTTTGTTATGATCTCCTTTATTTTGGTATGCAACTCCAATATTATTATAAGATTCTGCCAAATACGGGTGATTTGGATTGTTCTTATATGCTATTTTTCTTATATCAAGTGCCTTGCTATAATACTCTATTGCTTTGTCATACTCTCCCTTGTTACCGTATGCACTTCCAAGATTATTATATGAGGCTGCCAAGTATGGGTGATTTGGATTGTCCTTAAATGCTATTTCAACAATTTTAAGTGCCTTGTTATAATACTCTATTGCTTTGTCATACTCTCCTTTATTTTGGTATGCATTTCCAAGATTATTATATGAGGCTGCCAAGTATGGGCGATTTGGATTGTCCTTAAATGCTATTTCATATATTTCAAGTGCCTCGTTATAATACTCTATTGCTTTGTCATACTCTCCCTTACTATTGTATGCAGTTCCAAGATTATTATAATCTATTGCCAAGTCAGGGTGATTTGAATTGTCCTTATATGCTATTTTTTTTATTCCAAGTGCCTTGTTATAATACTCTATTGCTTTGTCATACGCTCCCTTATAATAGCATACATTTCCAAGATTATTATATGAGGTCGCCAAGGCTGGGTGATTTGGATTGTTTTCAGATTCAGTCTGTGCAATTATGAGTGCTTTTTTAAAATACTCTAAAGATATATTACAATCAAATTTTTGGAGATATGACTCACCTAACTGATTATATATCTTAAATAAAATATCAGAATTTACGCCGGAATTATCCTTTGCCAAATCTAATGCATGAGTCATATATTCAATAAATTTATCATAATCGCCTAATGCATAATAACAGTCACTAATCTGAAAACAATATTCAAAAATGTCAGCGGTTTTATCAGAGTGGGTGCTTTTAAATACCTCAAGTGCTTTTAATGCATATCGTAATGCAGTTGAATAATCTACCTTTTCATAGTAATTTTTAGAATTTTCCAATAAGTATTTTGCCTGGTCATCATTGCTATCCTGCTTTGAGAGCAGTTTTTCTCTTACTAAGCTCATTGTTGTTTCTTCTATTACTATATCACTCTCAGGTAAAATTGCAGAAAGCTCAGATATAATATTATTATATTCTGTTAATTCCTCATCTGTTATGACATCATCATACTTCAAGTCAGCCAAGCTTTTAAGCTTTTTAAGTTTATCTAAGGTTGCTGAGCTTCTGCTTGCAGTATTCATATATGTCTTCAGAACATCGCTGATTTGCCAGCCATTAGCCGATGATGAATTAATACTATCGTCCTGTTGAATTGTGATAACATTGTTTTTATCACAGGATGCAATTATTATAGGCGAATGTGTAGTGGCAATAATCTGCACATTTGGAAATGTTTCAGATAAAACCGATAATACTTTCCATTGCCATTCAGGATGCAGATGTAAATCTATTTCGTCAATTAAAATAATTCCAGGAGTTTGTTTAATTATATCATTTTTCAAATCAGGATTTAATACAGCCATTCTGGTGGCAATGTCAATAACCATACCAATAAGAGAGCGGTATCCTGAGCTTAACATTCTGATTGGCAGGGTTTCGTTATCAGAGGAGTACATAATCTCTTCTGCTCGTTTATCGTAAAAAATATTAATATCCTGATTATCCATCATCTTTGACATAAATGAATTAACAGCTTTTTTGACAGCACTATATTCAACGGCTTCTTTATCATTTTGCCATGAAATATATTCCATTCGCTTAATCCATTCTGTCATTTGTAAGGTGTTTGATTCCTGACTAAAGCAATCGTCATAACCTACAATTCTTGGAAAATTATTTTCGGAAAATGGATTAATCCAGTTATTTTTATTTTTTCCCTGCTCAGATAATCTTTTAAAGCTTTGGTAGCTGACAACAGGTAATATTGAGCCTAAATCCCCAGCCATTTCAGAGGCTGTTGACTGTACATCCTCAGGCTCGGTTATTGTGTAGGTATTATCTCTGCTAATTCTTTTTCTGCAAAATTCAAATGCTTTGCCATTAATATCTATATCAGCACATATTTCCACAGGCAATTTATATATTGTTTCAATAGAACCTTCACCTGTTTTATGCATTTCAATTCGGATATTATCCTCAGTTATGTCAGTTATGTTTTTGCCTTTTACTCCGTCAATACCGCAAATAAATCCACCAAGAGAAATTATAACCGCCTCAAGAACAGAGGTTTTACCCATACCGTTATTACCAATTATCAGATTGATTTTATTATCAAATTTAACTTTGATATTTTCAAATCCTTTAAAATTTTTAATTCTAAGACTTTTTAAAAACATAAGTCTTCCCCTCTCGGTAAGTTTATACTATTATTGGTTTATGATTATTATATCATACGAAAAAAATCATTTCAATGTTAAATTTGTAATTATAAAAAGCAGAGATAATAAAAATACCTCTGCTTAGTATATGAAATATTTTGATTGAAAATTAATAATAATTGCCAGATTTTTATATTATAAAAGTCCTACAATTTTCTTCTGAATATAGCTTGCATCAGTTATATTTATTTTGCCACTTTTGTCTGCATCTGCCGCTAAAAGCTGATTTACATTCATTTCTTTTATGTCACAAATATAGCATTGTAGTAATGTTGCATCCTTTATGTTAATATGTCCGTCAAGGTCTGCATCGCCATACTCAAATTCCTTTAGTGCGTTGAATGTGTATCCGAACTCGTTTGCATAGCTTTCTGCGGATGTTCCGCTGTAACCGTATATTGCTTTTAGCTTTTTGCAATCTCTGAAAGGCTCATAATATTTTTTTGTATTGATTGATGTCAGGCTCTTTGGTAATACTACGGTTTCAAGATTATAACATCTTATAAATTCGCTGTCATACAGCTTTGTTACTCCCTCAGGTATTACTATGCTTTTTAATGAACTACAGCCTGAAAATGCATATGTTCCGATTTTTGTTACTGTATATGGTATAAATATGTTCTGGAGCTTTGGATTTTCGCCAAATGCACTTGATTCTATTGTTTCCAAGCCGTTTGAAAGTGTTACACTTTCAAGATTATCACAACATCTGAATGCAGCGGCTCCTATTTTTTTAACACTTGGTGATACAGATACAGATTTTAAATTTTTTGCTCCGTAAAAAGCATTGTCATCAATTAATTCTGTTTGGTCAGGAATTATATATGAGGTTGCGTCACTTGTCGGTGTATATGCAAGCAATCTGCTGTAGTCTGAAGTGTATAATACTCCGTTGTCAGTTATATAATTTTCGTTTCCTTCTGCTACCTCGTATTTTTCTATGCCATTGCTGTAGCCTGCTATGCTTGTTCCTATCTTATTAACTGTTGACGGTATTGAAATGGTTTTTAAAGCATTACATCCATCAAAAGCATAATCATTGATATACTCAAGCCCCTCAGGCAGTTTTATCTCTGAAAAATTAATGTCAAATTCGTAAAAAAATGTGTCAAGCGGTTGGAATAAATGCGTATCTATTCCGACAACCCTGTATCCGTCTATTTCTGCTGGAATTTCTATGCAACCATTTTCGATTTTATTGTAATATTCTAAATCGGCAGGTGACTGTTTAAGCTCTATAGTATCAGTATTTTCTATAAAATCATAGTAATATTTGTCTGATGTAATCGGAATAAATTTATAGCCATATTGCTCAGCATACTGATGAATATTTGAATAATCATATCCTGCAATTATTGTGTTTGTATCCAGATATTCAAAGTTACACCCCATATGCTCTATGTCACATAAAAATGTTACGCTGTTTATATCACTACAGTTGCGGAATGTGTCAGGAGCTAAGTGGGTTATTTTATAACCGTCAATGTACTCAGGAATTATAATATCCTTGTCATTGCCGTCATACATATGTATTTCAGCTACATCTTCCTGACCCTCAGAATGTACCATTATTTCAAAGTTGAAGCTGTCTGCATCAGCATACATTCTGTTGTGTTCTTTTGCCCATTGCTCGGCGTACGAATCCTTGTCGCAATATATAGTAAAATTATATGGAATATTTATTATTTCCTCTACACTTGACGGAATCAGGATTTTTCCGTAATAGTCATAACTATCAATAAGGTCAAGGCTTACAACCTTTTCACCAAATATTTCTGACGGAATTTCTATTGCATAATAGCCGGCTTCCTTTTGAAATTTTTCGTAAGGCAAGGAGCGTAGCTCTATTCCCTCAGGGTCACCTCGAAATAATATGTCATATCCTGCATATTCATCATCTTCTATAAAATTATATCCGTATGTTTCTGCAAAATATTCAGCATAAGAATATCGGCAGCCATAAATTGTATCTATATTAGTACCCTCAAAGCAGTTTTCTGAAATATACGAAATGCTGTTTGGAATTTCAACGGAAGTAAGATTTGGAAAGCATCTTAAAAAATAGTCATCAATGCCAATAACAGGATAACCGTCAATTTTTGCAGGAATATCAAAGTGAGTTATATCCGCTGTATTGTCGGTATAATCCATTAATACTGCCCCATAAGAATTATCGTACATATACTGTTTTATGTATTTTACAGGATTTTCTTCATCAATAATTTCGTGGCAATGAATATTATGCTCCTGTGCAAATTTTTGAGCATATGAGTTATGGACAACATTTAAATCACCATAAAAATAATTATGAATAGGTTCATTATCAGGGTTTGTGCCAAAAGCCTCCTCATCAATAAATGTTACACTTTCAGGAATAGTAATTTCACAAATTGAACTGTAATCATCTGATTTAAATGCATTTTTTCTGATAGCTGTAACAGTATCAGGGATAACAACCTCAGCAAATTTACATTTACTGAAAGCACCATAGCCTATTTCGGTTATCGTCAGGCCTGCGATTTCAGACGGAATATATAATGTATTAGGATTTTCGTTGCTTGATATATGGTGGCTTTCTATAAATCCGACAATTTTTGCAGTAGCAGCACTTGTAACAGAAATAGCAAAGCCATTATATTCTCTGCGACCATAATCATACTCAACATCGTAATCGTAGTCATCATTATAGTTGATAGAGGCGTTGTTGTCAGTAACAACTGCACCTGCACCGAGCATTGAAACAGATGAAAGCGACATCATTGCAGAAAGTCCTATTGCGACAGCTTTCCGCAGTCTAATTTTTTTAGATTTTTTCATTACTACATCTCCCCATTTTTGAAATAAAATCAACAATAATTATTAATATATTGTTAAAGCAATTATATAACTGCACCAAAACAATGTCAATATAATATGTTAAGTAATTTATAAAATTGTTTTAATTAAAATAAGTTTTATTATTTGTGATTGCTTAAAAAGCAAATATTGCTGTAACATATTTTTTTTAGTTCTTAGGCAAATTTTTACAAATTTCGAGCATTTTAAATGTGTAACATTTATATATATAAAAAGAGTTTTGGCAAAATGCATAAAAATCTAAGGATAAATTTGTTAGAAATTACGGTAGAAAAAAAGAGCAAAAAATTATATAATAATTGTATATTTAAAATTTTATAAAGTTTTATATACTACGAAAGTAAGCTGAATTTATTGTGACTATGAAAAGAATGTTTATTGATACTGAATATTCAGCTTGAAGGAGTGAAAGCAAATGATTGCTTTATCTTGTATATTTTTTGGCACAGGGGGGTGTGCGTAGCCTATGAAACGGTTAAAATTTTATAGACATATGCGTAAGGAAAAGGCATCAATATCTGTATTCAACAGGTCAACAGCAATGTTGCTTGCAACCTCAATGCTTGCTACAACCTTTATTGCATCAGGCTTTTCTGTATATGGTGTAGCCTCCTCAGAAGAAAGCGTTGTTACAGCTAATGATAATTCAGATATTGCATCACCGAATATTTATGCTGATGCGGTGACTGATAATGATTTCGGTGCAGGAATTTATGCGGCAACTGCTACATATTACGATTATATGTCTGATAAAGAAATTGATGGTACATATTTAAACCCTTTACAGGCAGGTACTGGTTATAATGGTTCAAGCGATGATTGGTATCCGTTTTATATGTTTAACAGACTTATTTATAAGGAGGTTGCAGTTCCAAATTCAAGCTGGACATACCCACTTTATTTTGGTAACTTCTGTAACACAGGCGGTTCTTATAAATTCTCAGGTAACACCTCAGATCATAACGGTGACTTCTGGAATGCAACAAATGATTACAATGTTACAAGATTTAATTATGCTGTAAATAACTCTAATAAGGATTATGCATATGATAAAAAAAAGATAGAGAGCAAGGGTATTCCTAACGTGGATACTGCTGTTCAGGGGCTTGTATCAGACAAGCTTGGTGAAAATGGCGAGCTTATGGCGGCTGACGGTAAAACTGTAATGCCGTATTTTGACAATGAGTTTTTGTCAAAGAAGTATAGTTTCGATGGCTCAAATGTAACACAGGACGACAACGGAAAGCGTGTTGCGCAGATATACAAGTCATACTTCCCATTTGTTGAAACTACAACAGCTTATTATGGAACAAAAATTTCAAAATACAGCTTTGATTCTACAAATGCTAAGGATAATGTATATTTTAGCTGGGAAAACGATAAGCCTAAGACTGTTCACTATGGCAATGGTTCTGACTATGGCGTGCAGGACGGCTTGAAATACTTTATGTATAATACCGAAAGCGGATATGGTATTTTCCCATTCAATAATTCAACAAATCATACTGAAAAGAATCCTGGCAATAATAATCTGGATTACGGCTTTGGCGTAAAAATTGAGCTTGATTTCAGAATTCCAAAGGACGGTTTACTTCCAAATGGAGAGGCTGTTAAGTTCAATTTCTCAGGTGATGATGACATCTGGGTATATATAAGTGAGGAACAGGATGACAATGCACGAAGTGTTGGCACTATGGCTAAGTCAGAATTAGTGCTTGACCTTGGCGGTGACCATAAAATGGCATCAGGTTCTATTGATTTCAGCACAATGAAAGCTACTGTAGCATCTGCGGCTACTATGAATAGTGACGGCAGTGTAAATGATTTAGGTCAGAAGGTTACTACCTTTAATAACGGAGAACACCTCGACAAGAACAAAACCTACCATATGACAATTTTCTATATGGAAAGAGGTACAATTGAGTCAAACTTCAAGGCAGACTTCACCTTTGTTCCACTTGATAATATTCTGACAACTAATAAAATTCTGAATACAGAGGATGTAAACAGCGGTCTTAAAGATGTAATTGCAGACAATGATTTTACAATTTCCAATTCAGCTAAGACAAACGGTTCTTCACAGTATGAGCCACTTAATGAAAAGGCATATACCTACGATATTATTAAGGCTGACGGCACTGTTGAATCAGGTGATGCCGTTACAGTTAATAATAAATATTCTATCGTAGATAAAGAAACAGCTCGTTTTACAAATATCACAGAAACAGGAGATTATCTCAAGGTTGCTGAGGATAAATCAGGAAGTAAAATTCTTTATGATACAATTTGTTCTATAACCGATGTTGCTAATCAAAAGGCTATTGCAACACAAGAGACTGGAGATACAGCAGAATTTCATTTTATCAATTCAGTAAACGAGAAAAAGCTTACTAATTATAATGTGGAATTTGTAAATACTCCAAAGCTTAGCGACTTGGTTGTAAACAAAACAGTATGTGATGATAAAGGCGAATTTTTCACTACTGATGAAGCGGATTATTTCGACTTTACTATTTTGCTTGATGTAGGCGAAGAGGGCGGAAGTCAGGCATATAATCTTGAGTATAAGTTGTATGATGAGGACGGTAATTTTGTAGATACTTTAACTGCTGATGACGGCAGATTTACTCTTGGAAGTCAGCAGAAGGCAATATTTACAAATATTCCTGTTGGTGCAGATTACACAATAACAGAAGATTCAAATGCAGAGTATGAAACCTATATCGGTTCAGTTGACGGAGAAAGAAACAGAACAGTTTCAGGTACCGTATCCGAAATCAAAGAAAAAAATGAATTTGAGTATTATAATGTAAAAATTAATTATGAAGATACACAGATAACATTAAATGCAGAGAAAAGACTGAATGGCGAAAATATGGAAAGCGATTACAGAACAAATATTTTCCAGTTTGATTTAACAGAGTATCAGCTTTCTGGTGATAAGCTTGTGAATGGTAAGCTTAAGGATACAGCTACTAATTACGGTTCAGAAATAACCTTCAATATCAGCTATCCGCATGAGGTAATTCCTACAGAGCCTCCTGTAACTACTAAGCCGACCACAAAACCGACAACAGCTCCAACAACTGTTAAACCAACAACAGCACCTGTAACAACACAGCCAACAACGGCTCCGGCTGCAAATACTGTATATTTCAAGCCGACAAGTGAATGGAAACAGGATAATGCGTGGTTTGCGATATATCTGTATAATAGTACAACAGATAATACATGGTATAAGCTGAATGAAATAGGCAGTTCAGGTGTTTATCAAGTGACTATTTCTGATAAAAGCTGGTCAAATGCAATCTTTGTAAGAATGAATGCAAATGACACTTCAACATTAAGCTGGGGTAACAAGTGGAATCAGACAGCCGACCTCAAATTTAAGGACGGTGGCAACTGCTTCACAGCCAACAGTGGTTGGGAGAAAATTGGAGGTACTTGGAGCAATTACAGCTCTGCAAGAGCCTACAGCCTTGAGCCTAATGAAATATATGTAAGTGATATGAATACTTACGATAATGCAGGTACGGCTAAGAAATATTATTATACAATTTCTGAGAAAGCACTCAGCGATAAAAGTTATACTTATGATTCAACAGTATATTATGTTGTTGTAACAGTTCAGAATAATGAGGCAACAGCAAAGTATTACAAATCTGAATTAGATGCGGTTTTAGGTATAAATGCCTTGAGCGGAGGAGAAATCCCTGCATTTGATAACTATAATACAGCAAAGATTACTGTTAAGAAGTCAAATCAGGTAGGCAACAATATTTCTGATACATATTTTGCACTTGTAAAGGTGATTGATGAGGAGGCTTTGGATACAGCCGAGGCATACGAAAATATCGTAGCTGTTATTGAAAGCGGCGATTACTCATCTGCATATATGACAGGTTCAACCAACAGCAAGGGTCAGATAATTTTTGATAATCTTGATATACACCAGAACTCAGACGGAATGTTTGATGAAAACGGACAGTATATTGAAGAGTATGATGTTGAAACAAATCAGACCTATTGTCTGCTTGAGTACAAGCCTTCCACAGGCTATAATCCAAACTATACTATAAAATATGTTACATTCCCTGTAGCTGATAAATATTCAATAACCTTTGATTATGTTGACGGTGTGTTAATTGTCCCTGAGGCAAGCGGTACAGGTACATCAAAATGGTTATTTGCAGGACTTTCAATAATATTTGCGTCAACATTTCTATCAGGTGCATATATTCTTTGCTCTGAGGAACGCAGAAGAAAGCTTGCAGGATTTTTCAAAAACAAGGATTATGACTATTACAATATGCATTAATTTTGTATAACCCAACCTGGTTAGAATAAATTACATATATTAAAAACAAAGGAGAAAGAAAATGAAAACTACAAAGAAAATTTTCGCTGCACTTCTCGCTGTTATGATGCTCGCTATGATGGTACCATTTACAGCAAGTGCCGCTGAGTACACAGAGGACGAAACCTATTCATACAGCCTCACAGGTAATCCTGATTATACTTATACAGTATATAAGGTAGCATCTGTTAATCCTATGACAATGACATTTGGTGATTATGCTTCTGATGCTGTTAAAAATGCTCTTATTAATAAGAATGATGATAATGGCATTGACAGTGCTGCACTTCTCGCTGCTTGTGATGCTCTTGATGTAACAGGTATGGCTGCTTACCAGACAGCAAAAGGCAATGTTGTAAAAACCAAAGCTGCTCCTGCTGTTTACTATGTAAAGACAACAGCTAATGCTACAACTAAGACAATCGCAAACTCAGTATTTGCAGTTCCTTATTATGTACCAGCTGAAGGCAGAACAACAAGCTTTTCAGCAACTATTGCTTCAAAGGTAACTGATGACAATCCTAATGTTGATAAGATTTTCTCAGATTATCCAAGCATGGACTCAATCACTGAGTATATGAACAAGCCAATCAACTACACAATTTCAGGTTCAATCGTTGGTGACAAGGACAACAAGATGCTCAAGTATTCTTTAGTTGATACAATGTCAGCAGGTCTTGACTTTGATAATTTTACATCTGTATATCTTTTAAATGCAGATGGTGGCAAAACAGCTTTGGGTGCTGATGATTATACATCAACATATAGTAATCATGTTCTTACAGTAACTCTTACAAGCGCTGAGCTTGCTAAGGATTCATTATATGATAACACAACAGTAGTTGCTGAGTATGTTGCTCACTTAAATGATAATGCTATCATCGGCAATGTTGACCCAACTAACAACAATACTGTAAAGCTTGAATATACAAACAGCTTTAATGTTGACAAGGAGCTTCCAGGTCCAACACTTAAGGTTTATACATTTGCTTTTGAGCTTATCAAGACAGATAAAGAAACAGCAACGCCACTTCCTAATGCAGTTTATACATTAAAGAGTACTGACGGCTCATATGTTAAGGATTTAACTACAGATGCAGAAGGTAAGGCTTCAGTAAAGGGTCTTAAGGCTGGCAAGTACACACTTCAGGAAAAAACAGCTCCTGCTGGCTATGCTCTTGACTACACAGTATATGATGTAGAAATCAAGGCTGACGGTACAGGCTCTGAAAGTGGTAAGTATAGTGTAACAGTATCAGATGCACCATTATTTGTTCCTGCAACAGGTGGTAATGGTACAATGGTATTCACAATCGTAGGTCTTGGACTTATTGCTTGTGCAGGCGTTCTCTTATTAGTAGTAAAAAAGAGAAATTCTGCAAAGTAATTTGTAAGGAATAGATATAAAACATAATATCATACTTGTATAATTAATATATGTAATTCACAAGAGGCTTGGTTCTTTCCAAGCCTCTTGTTTTTTTTGCCTCTGTCATTGAAATTATTCTTAAATATGATATAATTATAATGATAATAAGTGATTTTGAGTTATTGCAGAATTTAATCAAGGTTAAGGATTTATAAATATGAAACAGAAACTTCCTATTATATTGATAGTGATAATGATGCTTGCAGGTGTGGCGGTACTCACATATCCGCTGTTCAGCTCATTTGCAAATAATATTGCGAGCCGTTCACAGGCAGAGGAATATACCAAAGCGGTAAAGGCTATGCCAAGTGAACAGACAAAAAAGCTAATGCAGGAGGCAATGGAGTATAACGCAAGCCTGAATAACAACCTGATAATCACAGACCCATTTGATGTAGAGGCATACGATAAAATCGGAGCAAATTATGAATCGACTCTAAATGTTGACAATGCCGGCTTAATCGGATATGTAGATGTTCCAAAAATCAATGTATATCTTCCAATCAGACATGGCACAGGAAGTGAAATTCTTGCCAAAAATGCAGGCCATGTAATGAATACATCTTTTCCGATAGGCGGAGAGAGTACACATTCAGTAATTTCCGCACATTCAGCATATCCTGGAGAAACATTTTTTGATTATCTGGTTGATATGAAAATAGGTGACGAATTTTTCATACATATACTTGACCGCACCTTAAAGTATGAGGTAGATAATATAGAAGTTCTGTTGCCTGAGGATACTATTGATGCAATGAGAATTGTTGAGGGCGAGGACTATGTCACATTGCTGACCTGTACTCCGTATAGTATTAATACTCACAGACTTTTGGTGCGTGGAAAAAGGGTTGAATATGATGATACTGAGTATAGTACGCAGAGTGCATCATTGGTATCATTTCAGGATTACCTTTATTTTCTGGGCTATAAAATTCCATATTGGGCGGCAGGATTGTTTATAGTAATTGTAATCCTGTTAATAATAGTATTTGTGATGTTTGTAACAAGAAAATATACAAAAAAGTTAAGATATTATAATCATAGTGAATCGCAGGAGGACAAAAAGCAATGGTAAAAAAGATAGTAACTGTTGTGGCTTGCCTTATGCTTGTAGTAGGAATCGGATTTGTGCTGTTTCCGCCAATATCAAATTTTATAGGAAAAAATATTGCCGAAACAGAGATAAAGCGTTTTGATGAAGAAATGGAAAACCTGATTGAGGATAAAACCTATCAGCAGGCACTTGAAAGCGGAGAGATAGATGAAGAGGGTTATCCGATAGATGAAAACGGCAAAAGGACGAGCAATATCCCATTCAGATATAAGGCAGATATAGAAAATCTGATGACAGACAGTATTGCATACAATGAAGAGCTGAAAACCAGACAAGGAGAAATGCTTACTGCCTCATATTCAGTAGAGGAGCAGTCGCTTGATTTAAGAAATTACGGAATATATGACGGAATATACGGATATATAACGGCAGAAAGCATAGATATGAATTTACCGATATATCTTGGAGCAAGCAATGCAAATATGAGTTATGGGGCGGCACACCTAACATATACATCATTGCCGACAGGCGGAAAGCGGACAAATACAGTAATAGCAGGACATTCAGGATATATCGGCAGGATATTTTTTGACAATATCCGCAAGCTAAGCATAGGGGAAACAGTACAGCTGACAAATTACTGGGCAAAGCTTGAGTATGAAGTGGTAGAAATGGAGATATACCAGCCAAATGAAGCACAGGCGATATTTATAAATGATGACAGAGATTTGCTGACAATGTTTACCTGCATACCAGACGGCAACGGAGATTTCA
>JAKSRB010000021.1 GCA_024403825.1 Ruminococcus sp.
ATTATCATATAGAGCCTTGCTCTCACGCAAAAATTCAGGACTGAAAATAATATTATCAGACCCCGTTTTTTTACGAATTGATTCAGTATAACCTACAGGAATAGTTGACTTAATAACCATAATTGCATTTGGATTTACTTCCATTACAAGCTTGATTACAGCTTCAACAGCAGAGGTATCAAAAATGTTTTTTCTGCTGTCATAATTTGTAGGTGCGACAATAACAACAAAATCCGCATCCTTGTAAGCAGACCTTGCATCAAGCGTAGCTGTCAAATCAAGATTTTTTTCGGCTAAATACTGCTCAATCTCATTATCCTGAATAGGAGATTTTTTATTATTAATTAAGTTTACTTTCTCTTCTAAAATATCAACGGCTGTAACGGTGTTATGCTGTGATAGTAAAACTGCAATCGAAAGTCCGACATATCCGGTACCTGCAACTGCTATTCTATAATTTTTCATTTCTAAATTACTCCCCACACAACTTAAAATGCTCCGTCACCCTTGAAAATCGCAGGTATAGTCTTTAAGATTATTGATAAATCCTTAATCAGACCTCTTTCTCTTATGTACTGCAAGTCAAGCTCAACCATTTTGCTGAAGGGCAGCTTACTTCTGCCCATAACCTGCCAGTAGCAGGTAAGACCTCCTCTTACAGCCAATCTTTGTTTCTGGTAATCATTATACTGTGCAACCTCGTGAGGAAGTGGTGAGCGTGGGCCTACCACACTCAAATCACCCTTTAAGATATTGACAATCTGCGGAATTTCATCAATACTAAACTTTCTGATGAATTTTCCAACCTTTGTAACTCGTGGGTCATCCTTCATTTTAAAGGTTACACCGTTTTTGTTATGCTTCTGCAATTCCGCAAGCTTTTTATCGGCATCTACACACATACTTCTGAATTTATAAAAATTAAATTCCTTGCCATACTTGCCAACTCTTTTAGAAACATAAATTACAGGACCGCCGTCCTCAATTTTTATTGCAATGGCTACTATAAGATACAACCAACAAAATATTATGAGAAACAGCAATGATGCAAAAATATCAAAGCCTCTTTTAACAAACTCATAGAAAGCTCCTTTTTCCACAAAGTTGTTTTCCATATTATATTGCTCAAACTCTTTGTTTCTCATATATAAAATTCATTCCTTCCAAAATCATTGCACTCAGATTTAATAACCATAATAACCATAATAGCCGTATCCACTCTTGTACTTCTTATATTTACTGTACTTCTTTGAGCTTAGAATTTCAACATCATTCATAACGATACCAAGTATTTTAACATCATTACGCTTTAACATTTCATGGGTTCTTTTCAGCTCAGGATAAGTTGTAGAATTATGCTTTACAATAACTACAACACCATCCGAATATCTGAAAATAGGCAGAGCATCCATTACAACACCAATAGGTGGCGTATCAAAAATTATATAGTCAAACTCCTTCTCCATTGCCTTAATAAACTCAAGCATACTATTGCTTGCAAGCAGCTCTGACGGATTAGGAGGAATTGCACCATAACAAACAGCCTTAAGATTTTCATATCTTGTATCTATAATAATATCCTCAAGCTCACATTCATCATTAAGGTAATTTGCAATACCCAACTCAGGCTTCAAACCCAGAGCAGAATGAACCATTGGTCGTCTTAAATCGCAATCTACAATAAGAACCTTTGTATCTACCTGCTGGGCAAAGGCTGAACCAATATTAACGGAAGTAACAGTTTTACCCTCACTCTTTCCTGAGCTTGTAAATGCAATCTTTTTACAGCCCTTCTTAATGATAGAGTACATAAGATTTGTTCTTACAAATTTATAGGATTCACGAATCTGAAAGTTAGTGGTTTCCAAATCAACAAGATTTTCAGCAGACTTAGCGTTACTGTTACCTTTACTATCAACTTTCTTCCTTTTACCCATAGCAGTCACCTCAATCCTTTGTTTTATGTGCAGTATTAGCAGATGAAATCTCAAAATGAGGTATAGCACCCAAAATCGGAATATCATCAATCATATTAACATCTTCATCAAATTTAATTTTTTTGTCAAGGAAATTTCTTATGAAAGCAATCAACAAAGACAGCACAAGTCCGGCACCAAAGCCTACAAAAAGATTTTTCTTTAGACTTGGTGAAGAAGGCACAGTTGGAGTAGATGCATAATCAACAATTTTAAGTTCAGCATTTGTGTCAAGCCTTGAAATTGTGCTTGGTGCAACAATAGCTACAGCATCAGCTATCGCTTTTGCATCAGCCGGATTAGCTGTTACAACAGATGCATCAAATATCTCTGTTTCATTATCAGTTGAAAACTTGATTTTTTCACTTAATTCACTCGCTGTATATTTACCATTGAGCTTTTCTGAAAGTGCCGAATAAAATGTTTTGGTATTCAGCATTTTTATATATGTAGCAACCAGCTTCTGAGCATAATTATAAGAATTAAGGTCATTAGCCGCAGGATTTGATAAATACTCAGAGTTACTGGTGGTATCAACATAAAGTGACAATCTTGCTGTATATTGCTTATCAATCAAATATTCAGTTATAAAATACGAACTCAGGGAAAATATTAATACTGTTACTATAATAAAAATTACATTACGCTTTAATACTTCAAGAATAATCTTATAGGATAAAACAATCTCATCTTTTTCTTCCATACTTCCTCCAAATAAGTTTCAAATAAAAAAATAACACAATTTAAAACAACAAAATAATGCTACATTAAACAATAAGCATTCTTTATTACTATAATACTACAAATTTTATTATTTTGCAAGTCAGCAAAATAGCCACAAATTTCTCCGATTTTTTGCCAATATGCAAAAATATATTTTATTTAGGTAATAATAGATAAATTTCATTCTTCAAATTAGTGATTTTGCACATTTAAAGCTATGGTACTATTAGCTTCATTTCACTTAGTTGTCACTTTGCACAATACATATTTTTTTAAACAAAAAAATTCTTCTATTTTGCAAATACAGCATATTTTTTAATTATTCAAACGCATTTTTATAAAAATGACAAAGTGCTTTACCACAACACATCGTGATAAAGCACTAATTTTACAAAATATTAAATTTACTTCAAAAATTAACTTTCTGAAACCTTTTTCTTCATATTATGATGCTGAACTGCAAGTGCCAATGAGATAACCCCTAAGAGTAATGCACATATAAGCAAAGCAATCATAATACTGTTACTGCATTGAACAAAGGTATGGTACAATGCTCTTGAAGTAAGATTAATCTTAGCAGCACCCTTTGACAGCAATACATATGCTGGCACAACCATAACCGACAAAAAGCTTCCTGCCGTTGCATAATAGGTATATTTTAAAGCCCTGTGCTTCCACTCAGTCGTTTTTACAAATAATATGATGATTAAAGCTATCAAGATAATACAACCACCTATTACAAATGGCAAAGCAAACTTTATTTTCAGAAAATACGCAGAAATTGCTGAAAATAATGGGATTTCCAAAGAATTACGGTAAATACTCATTGCACGCTTAGTCATATAATTACGACTTGAAGCATCAGAAACAGTAATGTTATTATCTGCAATATATTTATCGAGAGCCTTTGTAAAGGTTTGCTGAAAATCTGTAGTGTCAATTTCTGTACCCTTACCGTCAAAATAGTTATCTAAATATTGCTGAGTAAGCTCATTCAAGGAAACCTCATCAACTACACCTTTGAAAAACTCCTCATCAAGACCGCTGGCATAACCCAAATCCGTAAGACTTCTGACTATTTCATTCTTTTTATCAGCAAAATAGCTTACGGCATTCATATTCTCCAGATAAAAGCTTTTATTAAAAAGCGTAACCTCAAGAACTATGCTGTATGATAAGGTAAAAAAGATAAGTGACAATATAAATGATAAAACGCAATATATAATGCCTTTTATCCTTTTACCACCTGATTTATTAGCCATTCATCAACCCTCCAGAGAATTTTTGTCTATCGAAGGTCCTGAAACATATTTTGCATATACAAAATATCTGTATGCTGTAAGACCAAGCTCATCAAACGGATAGCAGGTGTACATTACAAGATTTTCTTCTTCGGCACCCATATTAACAGCCGATTTATCATTTGCTTTAAGCACCTTACACTCGGTAATCTCATAGACATAGTTGCCATAGCTTGTCCTGATATTTACGATGTCGCCCTCAGAAGCATTCTTTAAACCGTTGAAATAAGTGTTGTTATGCCCTGCTACAAGAATTGTTTTTCCGTAACCAGGAATAAAACTTCCTGCATATATTCCGACACCGTTTCTCAAAGAAATATCACCATCGCCAAAAAACAGGTTCGTATCTATTCCGCAATTTTCTATTATCAGCTCTCCAAAAAGATTGCTGTATTCAGGATAGGTAATATCATCAATATTAACCTCCTGTGGTTTTTCCTCTTTATCTTCCGATTCATCTTCGACCACAGGCACAAAAATATTCTTATATTCAGTGGAATAATCCTTTTCTGTGTCCGAGAAAAACAACCCTGCCGCTGATGCAACGCTACCAAGAGAAGGAGCAAGAGCAACATATAGAACCAGATAAGTACCCACTAAAAATATAATGGGAAGAATTATAAAACTCTTCCCATTGAAATTCTTATGCTTGCGTCTGTTTCTATTACCAGACATTAAATCAAGCTTCCTTCTTCTTTAAAACATATGCTGTAGCACCAGCAACGATTACAAGAGCAAAAGCACCAACAGCTACGAAACCACTGAAATCAGTTGCAAGACCTGTTGTCTTGATAGCTGTGTTTGAAGTTGTTGAAGAATTTGTCTTATTTGTTGTGCTTGTTGAATTTGTTGAGTCAGTATTTGACTGTGTTGGATCAACCTTAACAACTGTAAGAACTGGATCAGATTCAAATTTTACATTGCCCTGTGGGTCATAAATGAAGAGTACCTTCTTAACGAAGTCATATTCCATTGTCATACCGAGTACTGCAACAATTTCCTTACCACGATTAAGAAGCTCTTTCTTCTGAGCATAAGTCATTGTAGGAATGTTTGTAGCACCTGTGCTTGTCATAAACTCGCCAGTAGTCTTGAGAAGATCAACAATCTTGTCAGCCTGCTCAGCAGTCATATCGATTGTGTTGAAATAGTTCTCAGCCTGATTTACGAAATCAGTAGGAACTACCATATCGCCGTTCTTCATTGCAATCTTATTGCCGAGAGCATCAATAACTTTCTTTTCATTCTCATTGATACCAGCAGCAAAAGCAGTAACTGCAGTCATTGCAACGAGAATGAGTGCAACCATAATTGCTGTGAATTTTTTCATTGAATTCTACCACCTTTTTTGTTTTTTCATTATCATTCGGCAATTCACCTTCCGAATTTACTGTATAAAACCGATTTTTTCGGTTTACGCTTGTATTATATCATTAAATATTTTATTTGTAAAGTGTTTTAGTACTATTTTTGCATTTTTATTTAATTACATCAAAGCAATTATGAATATTAATTGTGTTATTTATTACTTTTTTACAGTAATTCTTTTTACTATACTATTTATTACAAAATAGTTACTTTTATATTTTATACAATCATTTTTTCGTGGAAAAATTTGTAATTGAAAATTGTAAAAATTGCCATTTGTAAAAATTAGTTGTTGCTTTTAATTACATTATAGTGTATAATAGTTTAAACTGTATTATTGTGTGCTTTTGGAGCATTTCATATTTTATTTAAATTCCTAAAAGGAGTATTGCAATGGAAATATCACTTAAAGACATATTAAACATTATAAAAAAGAACATTATCATCATACTCAGCGTTTCGATTATATTTGCCTTATGTTCTTTCTTTTATACTAAGTTTTTTATACCTAAAACCTATAAAACAAGTGTCAAGCTTTGTGTTTCTATTTCTTATAATTCAGGCTCCAATTCAAGCTACGAAAGCCTGCAGGCTTACAACTTTGCTCAGCGTCTTGTTGCCACCTATGTTGAAATTCTCGACACAAACAGCTACTACAGCAGTGTAGCAAAAACTTTAAATGATAAATATACTGCAACTCAGCTAAGCTCACGCATTTCATTTAAAAGTGTCGATAATACTGATATTTTTGAAGCTGTAGTTCGTTCAGACAGTCCAACCGAAGCCAAAGCCATAGCCGATGCAGTTGCAGAAACCGCTCCTAAGGCAATCGCAAATGTAAGCAACATTGCCGAGCTTAAAATTGTTGATGAGGCTGTTGTTCCAAAGTCTCCGATTTCACCAAATGTAAAAAACAATGCAGCCCTTGCATTTATCGCAGGTCTTGTGCTTTCAATAATATTTGCATTTATTCGTGATTACTTCGATACAAAAATCAGATACAACGAAGATATGACAACTCTCTGCGATCTTCCAGTGCTTGCGGCAGTACCTGATTTTGAGGCATTTGCTAACAACAAAAAACTCGATAATGACCCATTTAAAGGTAAGAAATAATTAAAGGAGTGATGTAAAATGGCTAAGAAAAACAATATTGAACGAGCTGTCAATGCTGAAGCTCTCGGCTTTCAGGTTCGTGAATCATATAAAGCAGCAAGAACAAACATTGCCTATTCAATTATAAAGAAAGGCTGTAAAAAGGTAGCCTTTACAAGCTCTTCCAAAGGTGAGGGAAAAACCGTTACTGCAATGAATGTTGCAACCGCCCTTGCACAGCAGGTAGATATAAAGGTATTGGTTGTAGAGTGCGACCTCAGAAGACCGCATGTTCATTCTGCACTTAAAATTGCACCAACACCGGGTATAACAAACTATCTTAACAATGAATGTGAAATTTCTGATATAGTACAGCCGACCAAGGTTGAAAATATGAAGGCTGTAAGCTATGGTGCAGTTCCTCCAAACCCATCAGAGCTTATGGCAAGTGATGCTATGAATGATTTTATTAAGGCAGTTGAAAAGGACTACGATTACATTATATTTGATACCCCTCCTGTAGGAGTTGTAATTGATGCTATTCCTATTATAAATAAGTCAGATGGCGTGGTAATTGTTGTCAGAGATAACGCTACAACATATCCAGAGCTTAATAAAACAATAGATATTTTAAAAAGAACTGACGGCAAAATTCTTGGAGTTATTCTTAACAGAATCAAGCTTGAAAACACTAAAAAATACAAGTCTGGTGGCTACAGCTACAGCTACGGAAAATATTAAGCTTATTTTTCACAGCTACCATTTACAAACAATGAATCACCATTTAGGGGGATATATAATGAAAGCAGTTTTGCTTGCAGGAGGCTTTGGAACAAGAATTTCCGAGGAATCTCAGGTTACACCCAAGCCTATGATAGAAATAGGCGGTATGCCGATTATGTGGCATATTATGAAACTTTACTCACATTATGGAATAAACGATTTTATAATTTGTGCAGGCTATAAACAGCACATTATCAAGGAATGGTTTTCTGACTATTTTCTTAATACCTCCGATGTAACATTTGATTTTACAAATGACGGTGAGGTAATTTTCCATAATAAACGAGCAGAAAAATGGAAGGTAACTGTTGTTGATACAGGTCTTAATACAATGACAGGTGGCAGACTTAAAAGAATTAAGGACTTTATCGGAGATGAAGCCTTCTGTATGACCTACGGTGACGGTGTTTCTGATATTAATATAAAAGTGCTGATTGATTATCACAAATCGCATAAAAAGCTTGCTACAATGTCAGCTGTAAAGCCTGAAAGCCGTTTTGGAGTGCTTGAACTTTCAGATGATTGTCAGGTAATGGCATTCAGAGAAAAAAGTGATACAGATTCAGGCTATATCAATGCAGGATTTATGGTGCTTGAGCCACAGGTGCTTGACTATATTAAAGATGACAGCATAATGTTTGAGCGTGAGCCTATGGAAAAGCTTGCTCAGGACGGAGAGCTTATGTGCTACAAGCACGAAGGCTTCTGGAGATGTATGGATACATTGCGTGACAAACAAACGCTTGAAAAGGTATGGTCAGACGGCAACGCCCTTTGGAAAGTGTGGAATGACTGATGTTTGATTTTTATAAAAACAAAAAAGTATTTGTAACAGGTCATACAGGATTTAAGGGCAGTTGGTTATGCAAAATTCTTGCAAATGCAGGTGCAATAGTAACAGGCTACTCACTTGAACCGCCAACAAATCCAAATCTTTTTGAAATAGCTGAAATTTCAAAGGATATAAACTCTGTAATCGGAGATATTCGTGATTATGAAGCTTTAAAAAAGGCTTTTGACGAGGCACAGCCTGAAATTGTATTTCACCTTGCGGCACAACCTATTGTGCGTGACAGCTACAAGCTCCCTGCTTACACATATGAAACCAATGTAATGGGAACAGTAAATATACTTGAATGTGTGAGATTAAGTAACTGTGTAAAGTCATTTGTAAATGTTACAACAGATAAAGTATATGAAAACAAGGAATGGCAATGGGGTTATCGTGAAAACGAGCCACTTGACGGTTTTGACCCATATTCTAACAGTAAAAGCTGCAGCGAGCTTGTAACACACAGCTATAAAAATTCATTTTTTGCTGACGGAAAAACCGCCATTTCAACTGCAAGAGCAGGTAATGTAATTGGTGGCGGAGATTTCGCAAACGACAGAATTATACCTGACAGCGTGAGAGCATTGCAGAATAAGACAGATATAATCGTGCGTAATCCACATTCTACAAGACCATATCAGCATGTACTTGAACCGCTGTTTGCATATATGATGATTGCAAAGGCACAATATGAAGATATAAAGTATGCGGACTATTATAATGTAGGACCTGACGAGTGCGACTGCGTAACAACAGGCAAGCTTGTAGATTTATTTGTTGAATGTACAAACGGAAAAATCAAGTGGATAAATAAAAGCGAGAAGAATGCTGTTCACGAAGCAAACTTCTTAAAGCTTGACTGCTCAAAGCTAAAATCAGTATTTAGCTGGCAGCCACATTGGCATATATATGAGGCTGTAGCTAAAACCGTTGAATGGTCAGAAATCTGGCTCAATGACGGAAATGTAAGAGAATGTATGGACAAGCAGATTGAGGAATTTTTAGCAAGCAGTATCTGATAACTAATTTATTAATATAGAAAGAGTTGATACCATATGAAAAAGGCAATAGTAACAGGTGCAAACGGCTTTGTCGGCTCACATGTCTGCAAGGAGCTGAGTGACCGAGGTGTAAAGCTTTATGCCGTAATCAAGGATACAAATGAAAATATCAGCACTATTGAAAATCTTGATGGTATTGAAATTGTATATTGCGAGCTTAACGAAATTGAAACTCTTTCTGAAAAAATCAGCGACAGGGATATTGATGTATTCTATCACTTTGCGTGGGTAGGTTCAGCAGGACCGCTCAGATGTAATGAAGAAATTCAGCTGCAAAACGCATTGTGGACTGCACAGGCGTTAAGAACAGCAGATAAAATGAACTGCAAAAAATTTGTAAACGCTGGCTCAATTATGGAAAAAGAAACCTACACAGCAGTTTACACACAGGAAAGCAAGCCTGGACTTCCATATATTTACGGAGCAGGCAAGCTCATTGCACGCTCAATATGTAAGCCAATAGCCAACAGCCTTAACATTGACCTTTGCTGGGCAGTAATTACAAATGCTTACGGAGCAGGGGAATTTTCTCCACGCTTTGTAAACTCAACAATTCGCAAAATAATTGCAGGCGAGCCTTTACAATTCACAGCCGCAACCCAGAACTATGATTTTATATACATTGATGATGTTGCAAAGGCATTTGTTGCTATTGGAGAATACGGCATTGCAAACAAGGAATACACTATCGGAAGTGGCAATGCAAGACCGTTAAAAGAATTTATAATCGAAATGCAGCAGGCACTTGCACCGGAGGCAGAGCCAATATTCGGAGATATTCCGTTTACAGGAGTAAATATGCCACTTGAGGCATTCAGCACAGCCGATATAGAAAAGGACTGCCATTTTAAACCTGAAATTTCATTTGCAGAGGGTGCAAAGCTGACTATGGATTGGATTAAGTCAGTTGACTAAATAAATAATAGGGCGACAGGGGTTCGCCCTTGCGTTTTTATAGTGAGAATATAATATTTTGTCAAAAATTTAACTAAATGAAGTGATTATTGGCAAATATTTGATATACAGAAAATATAACAACATAAAAATTACGGTGATTAATTATGATACAGAAATTTGAATTTTGCAAAACAGACTTTGAAGGAGCATATCTTATCAAGCCATTTGTTGCTACAGACATAAGAGGAGCATTTATAAAAGATTATTCAAAGGAAGTTTTCGAGGCAAACGGACTTGAACACAACCTTGCAGAGGTATTCTATACAGTTTCACACAAGGGCGTAATCAGAGCATTGCATTTTCAGAGAGTTAATGAGCAGGCTAAGCTTGTAAGATGTGTAAAAGGCAAGGTATTTGATGTAATCGTAGATTTAAGACCTGATTCACCAACCTTCAAAAAGTGGCAGGGCTTCTATCTCTCAGAGGATAACTACAATGAGCTTTATGTACCAGAGCATTTTGCACATGGCTATCTGGTGCTTGAGCCATCAATCGTATCATATAAATGCGGTGAAAAATTCTATGGAGAATATGATGACGGAATTATGTACAATGACCCTGATTTAGGTGTAGAATGGCCTTTTGAAGAAATTGGAGGAATTGAAAATCTGATTCTTGCAGATAAGGACAAAAATTTACAGTCATTTAAAGAGTATCAGGAAAAATATCTTAAATAATTTCCTTTCAATATTAAGTGATTATTGCAAATAATAAAATAAGTTCTTAAAACTTATTTTCAATGCCAATGTAATTTTTACATTCAATATTCCATAGAGCGGAGTCAGAACAATGAACATAGTATATTCAAGCTCGGATAGTTATGCATCTGTTGCAGGTGTATCTGTCTATTCCCTGCTTTGTAACAATAAAAGTACAGAGGAACTTAATTTATATATAGTTGATAACCACATCAGCGAAGCAAACAAGAAAAAATTTGTAGATATGTGTGCTGAATTTGGGCGAAGTGTAACCTTTGTACCAATTTCAGACATCGAAAAGCTTGCAGGAACAACTATAAACATTGGTCGTTGGAATATAAGTACCTTTGGCAGACTATTTGAGGCAAGCATATTGCCAGAAAGTGTAGAAAAGGTAATACACATTGACTGCGATACCTTGGTAATGTCATCACTTGAAGGTTTATGGAAGCTTGATATGACAGGCAAAACCGTAGCAGGAGTGCTTGAATGTATTGGTGACAAATACAAAACAGAAATAGGCATAAATCCTTATGACACCTATATAAATGCAGGAAATATAATGATGAACCTCAAGAAAATCCGAGAGGACAAAACTGAGGAAAAATTCAAAAAATATATCAAAGAGCATAAACAGCTTTCATTTGTTGATCAGGCAGTACTTAATGCCTGCGTGCCAAATAATGAAAAAATGGTTGTACCGCTTGATTATAATTCATACTCAATGATATACTATATGAGATATGAAAACCTGAAAAGGGTAAAGCATGTAACTAATTTTTACACAAAGGAAGAGGTTCAAAGGGCAGTAAAAAATCCTGCAATCGTTCATTTTACAACCTGTTTTATGGACGGCTCAAGACCATGGATAGAAAACGATGTACATCCATTGCTTGAAAAATATCTTGAATACAAGAGCAAATCACCATGGGCAGATGTACCTTTATGGGAAGATACCAGAAATCTTCCACGCAAAATAATGTATAAATCCTTCAGATTTCTGCCACAGTCATTTGTTGCAACAACAATGGGATTTGTGCATAGTGACCTTATTCCGCTTATTCACAAACTCAAGGGACAAACAAGAACTAACAAAGACAAACGAAAGCTAACAAAAGTAAGCAAGAATAACAAAATCAATCAAAAGCCAGCAAAAATATACAAGCACAACAAGAAATAAAACAAAAAATTCAGAACAACAGAATTTATCTGAATTTTCATTTAAAATAAATAACAGCATCTCTGAAAACAGAGCAGATAACACCTCTCCCCTATTTTCAGAGAATACATATATACGGAGGATTATATGGAACCGATAAGAGTTTTACAGGACATAGTATGGATGAATACAGGCGGACTTGAAACCCTTGTAATGAATTTATACAGACATGTTGACCATGACAGATTCTTTTTTGATTTTTTACTTCATCGTGACGAAGAAACCTTTTATGAACCAGAAATAAAAAGTCTTGGCGGTAAAATATATCGTACCTGTCCATTTAATCCAGCAAAGCTTGGTCAATATAAAAAGGAAAATATGAAAATTCTGCTTGAACATCCAGAATATAAGGTAATCCATGTTCATCAGGATTTAAAGCTCTGGACCTTGCAATACGCACATGAGGCAGGTATTCCAACAAGAATTGCCCACAGCCACAATGCAAAAACCGTACTTAATCTAAAATACTTTTTCTTTAGGTATCAGACCCCTCGTCTTAGCAAACACGCAACAGATATGTTTATGTGTTCCACACCGTCAGGAGAATTTATTTACGGCAAAAAGGCAGTTGATGAGGGAAAAGTAACACTCATCAAAAACGGCATAGAAGCAGAAAGATTTAGATTTAACGAGCAGACAAGAGCTGAATTAAGGCAGGAGCTTGGCTTTGGCGATAAGCTTGTAATCGGTCATGTAGGAAGATTTGACCAGCCAAAAAATCACAAGTTTTTGCTTGAGGTATTCAGCGTTATACATAAAAGAAATCCTGATACACTGCTTGCACTCTGCGGAGCAGGAGATACAAGGGACGAGGTCGAAAAACACGCTCAGGCACTTGGAATTTCAGACAGCGTAAAATTCCTTGGTGTAAGAGGCGATGTAAACAGAGTATATCAGGCATTTGACTTTTTCCTTTTCCCATCATTGTGGGAGGGACTACCACTTACAAGCATTGAGGCACAGACAGCAGGTCTGCCAATTCTTATGAGTGATGTTATTACAAACGAATGTATCGTGACCGACAATGTTCAGCAGATGTCACTTAATGAAAGTGCAGACAAATGGGCAGATAAGGTATTCGGAATGCTTAATGACTACAAAAGAGCAGACCAGTATAGCAATACAGTAAAATCAGGCTTTGACATCAGAGAAACCGCACAATGGCTGCAGGCATTTTATGAAAAACGCACCCTTGAGGCACGCCTGAAAAAATAAAATACATTGCGATATATCGCATATAACATATAGAATAAAATGAGGACGAATTACAATAATGGAGCTTGTATCAATAATAATTCCAACCTACAAGGGCAGCGACAAGGTAGCCGCTGCTGTTGAAAGTGTATTAAATCAGACATATCCGAATATTGAAATAATAGTGGTTGACGATAACGGCAAAGGCACAGAGGAGCAGAAAAAAACTGAAAAGGCTATGCAGATATTTGCCGACAATCCAAAAGTAAAGTACATAGCTCACGAGGTAAACAAAAACGGTGCGGCAGCACGAAACACAGGCATAAGGGCATCAAAGGGAGAATATCTCGGCTTTCTTGATGATGATGATTTATTCTTATCAGAAAAAACCGCTAAGGAAGTAGAAAAATTCCGTTCCTTGCCTGATGATTACGGTCTTGTTTACGGCTCCTTCATAGAGCATATGACAGAAACCTATACAAGAACCGTTGAGGCAGACAACGCAGATAACTTTCTTTTCAGATTTTTATGCAATGAGGTTATTGCCTGCTCAAGCACAGTTATGATTCGCAGAAAGGTGCTTGATACAGTAGTTGAGTGGGACGAAACCTTCAGAAGGCATCAGGATCTGGAGTTTTTTGCAAGAGTTGCACACGATTACAAGGTAAGCTGTATAAAAGATGTGTGCATAGAAAAATTCAAGCTTGACAGAAATATGCCTCGTGGAAAAGCATATGAAGAATACAGAATGCATTATCTCAACAAAATGAAGCCTATAATAGAGGAATTTTCGCCAGAACAGCAGAAATACCTTTATAACATACACTATACAGAAATCGGCAAGTGCTATATGAAGGAAAAGAACTTCGGAACTGCATTGAAATGGGCAGGAAAAACAAGTAATCCGATAAAAACCCTGTTCGTATATGGCAGAGATGCCCTTGCATACTTTAAAAGAAATCACTGATAATGGAGATTTTTAATGGCAATAAAACTATACAATGATAAAGACGAGCTTACAATAAAACTGAATAGTCTTGCGGTTGCGTTGATGATAGCTGCATCAAGTATTACAAGTACACTTGGGCATATCAATGCAAGATTAGCAAATTTTCAAAACAATTTATTTGTTTTAGGAATGGTCTGTATTGTTGTTTTTGCCAGCATATTAAATTCAGGCAAAGTCAGAATTGCTATTCCGTTCCTGTCAATTTCAGGCTTACTTATCATAATGTATGTTTATACAATGATATTTTTTAAGTCATATTCCGCTATATCGCCCATTCAGTTTATATTTTATGCCATAGTGCCAATCTATGTAATCAGTCAGCGACTGGATGGCGAGCTTGTTATGCGTTACTCGCTTTATATCTCAATGCTGACAGTCACCTGCATAAATGAAATGTTCAGAATACAATATACATCAGTATCTCAGGCATTTATGGGAAATATTTATGCGGTGCTTTCGCCTGTACTTATAGCAATGATTCATTTCAGACTATACAGAAAGCAATCAAATATTGTAACCAAAATTGCATATTTATACAATCTTTATGTAATGTTTCTCATTTTTAAATATGCTAATCGTGGTGCGGTTGTATGTATAATCTTTTGTCTTGCGGTTTTACTTATCAACGGCTATTCTGAAAGTGAAGAAAGAAAAAAGCTTTCTGCAATTAAAATAATTTTAATTATCATTTTCAGCTCCGCTGCAATTTTCACCGTAATGAATCTTCTTGCGGCGCTTGAAATGGCAAGAGATTTTATGAACGATGTTTTCCACAGCGTTCCAAGCTTTATTTCAAAAATGATTTATTATATAAACAAGGGTGATGTTACGGACGGTCGTGCAGACATCAATGTTTATGTTTATTCTGCCATTGCAGAAAAACCTATTTTCGGTCATGGCATAAAAACTTTTCAGGCATTTGCAACAGAACAGGTCGGCAGAACATGGCCTTATGTTCACCAGTATATACTGCAATATCTGTTTGAGGGCGGAATTGTTTTCGGTCTTATCCCTATCGCCCTTTCGCTTATTCTTACAGCAAAGGTTCTATGCACAATGATTTCGACAAAAAAGGAATTTGCAATTTGTGCTACACTTGTATGCTGTGTAATTCCTCGTTATCTGCTGTCAAACGAGCCATGGCTTTCAACAACTATATGGATGCTTATTACCTACTCACTTATTAATATTATGGAAACCCACAATATTTCACAGCTTAAACTTAACCACTCGCACTACAGCAAGGAGAGTATCGACAATGCCGTATAATGTAGTTTATCCCGAAATCCCCAATATGGGCGATTTGTTAAATAAAAATATGCTTGAAGATGTATTTGGAATTTCTGTTAATCATTCCACTCTGGCTAATTGCAACCTTATTGCAATAGGCTCAACGCTTGACCAGATTATGTATTCAACAGATACAATGCAGAAAATCAAGCAGAAAATTCATTTTGCATTCAACAACCATGTTCACATCTGGGGAACTGGCTTTATCAGAGGAAATCCTGCAAAAGATACCAAGCCTATCTACAGCGATATTATTGTACACGCAACAAGGGGCGAGCTTACAAGAAAACGCCTTGAAAAGGTTCTTGACAAAAAGCTTGATGTCCCAACAGGTGATGGTGGTCTGCTTGCAGAAAGGTGGATTGGTTATTTTCCTGAGAAAAAATACAAGGTTGGAATTATTCCACATTTTAAGGAACAGGAACACCCATCTGTAAAAAAACTGCTTGCAAAATATGACAACACCACACTTATAGATTTAAAGGAAGAACCAAAGGCGGTTGTTGAAAAAATCGGTGAATGTGAAATCATTATTTCAAGCAGTCTGCATGGAATGATTGTTGCAGACAGCTTTCATATACCAAACATACATATTACACTCAATAACGGAATGTTTGGTGACGGCAATAAATTCAATGATTATTTGTCAGGATTTGGTGTAACCCATAATCCGTTTGATTGTGCAAACGGAGATTTACCTGAGCTAAGCTACATAATCAACAATTATAAAATAAGTGCCGAACAGGTTGAACTAAAGAAAAAACAGCTTTTTGAATGTTTCCCAAAGCTTTAACACTTTGTTAAAAGCTATCTGATTAAATTTTTCTAATAAACTTAACTATGCCGCTTTGAATCACAATGAGGTGAATTATGAAAGGTTTATCTACAAGCAAACAAATGTTAGTAAACTTAATTGCTGCAATACTCTCGTTTTCAATAAACATTGGTATCAGCTTTTTCCTTACCCCTTTCCTTGTACGCAAGCTTGGTACAGAGGCTTACGGCTTTATAGGACTTGCTAATAACTTTGTTCAGTATGCTACAATAATAACCGCTGCCCTTAATTCTATGTCAGGCAGGTTTATTGCGGTTGCATATAAGCGTGGCGATAAGGACAAGGCTTCCCGCCTTTTCAGCTCGGTTTTGGTTGCTGATTTAATTCTTGCAGGTATTTTGCTTGTTGTTGCCTCTGTTTTCACTCTGTATCTGGATGTATTTTTAAATATTCCTGAAAACCTGATTTTGAGTGTAAAGGTTACCTTCGGTCTTACCTTCCTTACCTTTGTAATCAGCATTATTACTGCTATCTTTACTACTGCGGCTTTTGTAAAAAATAAATTATATCTTAATTCTATTCGTGATATTATTTCCAATACCCTTAAGGTTACTCTTGTTGTATCACTCTTTACCTTCTGCAATGCAAAGCTATATTTTCTTGCTACTGCTACACTTGCAAGCGGAATTTTCCTGCTTGTTGCTAATATTACAGTAAAAAGAAAAATTCTGCCTGATGTAAAAATGAGTTTCAGACTTTTTACTCCAAAGCTCGTTTATACCTTAATTGCCGCAGGTGTTTGGAATTCTCTCGGTCAGCTTTGCAATGCACTTAATAACGGTCTTGACCTGCTTATATGTAACCTTACCTTGGGTGCTACAATGATGGGACTGCTTTCTATTGCAAAAACTGTTCCAAACTGCATTGATTTGCTTATTTCAACTATTGCAAATATCTTTACCCCTCACTTTACAACACTGTATGCTACAGGCGATAAAGAAAGACTTGTTGAAGAAAATGAGTTTTCTTCAAAGGTTATGAGCCTGATTATGACAGCTCCGCTTGCAGGCTTCATTGCATTCGGAAATAAATTCTATACACTATGGCAGCCTACTAAGACTCCTGAGGAAATCAGAATTATCCAGATTATATCTGTGCTTGCCTGTGTTTCCTACCTGTTTACCTGCCATTCAAGGACAATTTCAAGCCTGTTCATTGTTTATAACAAGCTCAGACCGTCTGTTCTTGTTTCATTTGTCAATGGCATATTAAATGTTACCATTGTACTTTTACTTGTAATTTTCGTTTTCAAGGGCAATAATGAGATGTCTGCTTTTGTAATTGCAGGTGTAAGCTCTGTGCTTATCAGCCTTAAAGCAATAATCTTTGTTCCGATTTACTCAGCCCACATTCAGGGAATCAAATGGACTACATATTATCCGTCAATTCTGCGTGGCTGGCTGTGCTTTGGTGTTCTGATTGCACTTTTTGCATTTATTAATTCCTGCACAACTGCTACAGACTGGCTTTCATTCCTTTCACTTTGCGTTGTGTGCGGTGCAGGCGGATATGTAATCTCTATTCCTTTGATTTTCAACACCAAGGAGCTTTCAAAGCTTTCTGCTATGGTTAAATCTAAAATCAATAAATAAGCGGTGTAATATGGAAAAATATAAAATATCGGTTTTCACCCCTGTTTATAACAGAGAAAAAACCTTACCACGACTTTTTGAATGTATAAAAAATCAGACCTATAAAAATTTTGAATATATAATAGTGAATGACGGCTCGTCAGACAACAGCCAAAGGCTGATTGATGAGTTTGTAAAAAATTCGCCTGATATTGAAATAAAGGCAATTTCTCAGAAAAACAAAGGAAAGCATATTGCGACAAACGAGGCAGTAAAGGCTGCAAGCGGAGATTTCTTTATCACGATTGACTCTGACGATGCCTTTAAACCAGAGGCTTTGAGCGTATTTATTGAGGAATGGGAGAAAATTCCTCAGAGTGACCGAGAAAAATATAAAGGAATTTCCTGCCGTACCTGTGACCTTGAGGGAAACAGAATAGGCAATGCTTTTCCGAAAAAATACCTTGATTGCAACGATTTGGATTTAAGATTCAAGTATAATATTGAGGGCGAGCTATGGGGAATGACAAGAACAGAGGTTATCAGGGAATTTCCTTATCCAGAAATTTCAGGGCTTCATTTTTATCCTGAAAATATTCATTGGAACAATGTCGGAAGAAAATATATTACACGATTTGTTGATATACCGCTCAGATATTATATCAATGACACCGACAACTCACTCACCGATAAAAATAATGTGCCGTCAAAAGAGCTTTTCTTTATGAGAGAGCATTTTATAAATGATTGCTGGGATTATTTTAAATATAATCCAAAGCATTTTATAAAAAATATAATAGGACTTAATCGTGACGGACTTGCAAGCGGTAAGAATTTTGGTGAAATAATAAAAGTCCCAAATACAGCAGGCAAAAAAATCCTTACTACCCTTGCTTTTCCGATAGGATTTATATTAAATAAAAAATAGTCTATGCTTACATACGGAGGACATAAAAATGAAAAAGGTTGGAATACTTACCTTTCATAGAGCATTAAATTACGGAGCGGTTTTGCAGGGCTATGCATTGCAGAAAACCCTTACAAAGCTCGGTGCAGATTGTGACATTGTGGATTATATCTGCCCCAAAATTACTACCGATTACAAACCATTTCGCATATACAAAAATGATTTGCTCAAATCATTTGCAAAAAGCTGTGTAATGTTCAGACGCAGAGCCATAAGAGCAAAATCCTTTCAAAGCTTTTTCAATAATCTTATTGTAAAAAGCAAAAAGGAATATACCCCTGACAACATTTCAGATGCTAAAGACGATTATGATTTATTCATTGCAGGAAGTGACCAGGTTTGGAGTCCACGATGTGTAGGCTTTGACCCAGCGTACTTTCTTACATTTGCAAGAGATGAGCAGAAATATTCCTATGCAGCAAGCTTTGCAATTCCTGATTTGCCAGAAGAGCAAATCCCAGAATATAAGAAGCGTCTTGCAGGCTTTCAGAGCTTTTCTGTTCGAGAGCAGAGCGGAGAAAAGCTGGTAAAGGAGCTTACAGGCAGAGAGGCTGTAACTCATCTTGACCCTTCTTTGCTTTTATCTGCTGACGAGTGGAGCAAAATTGCTGTACGCAAGCTTAATCAGCCATATATTCTTGTTTTTTCTGCAAATCCTCCTGTATCTATGGTTGCATTTGCAAAAAAGCTTTCTAAAGAAAAAAATCTCCCAGTTTATTATATAAACGATGCTCCCCACCCTAACAAGGACGGCATAAATTATATCCTTGCTCCTACTGTTGAGGAATTTGTCGGATACTTTAAAAATGCCGAATATGTTGTAACCAACTCATTCCATGGCACAGCATTTTCTGTAATATTCAACCGCAATCTTTTTGTTGAATTTAAAAATACCGCAGGCAGAAATATCCGCTCAGAGGGACTTCTTACAAAACTCGGAATTAATCGTGAAATTGTTGACGGCAATGCTGTTGAAACCAAAATCAACTGGAACGAGGTAAACAGGAAGCTTGCTGAGGAAACTCAGAGTTCACTTGAATATCTCAGAAATATCATTGAATAACAGAGGTAGCTTTTATGTATTCTAATATTAAAAATGTTCAAATCCTTGTGGCACTCCTCAAGGCGTATAATATTAAATATTTTGTTCTTTCACCAGGCGGAAGTGATATTCCAATTATTCATTCAATCGAAACCGACCCTGATTTCACCTGCTATTCAGTAGTTGATGAAAGAAGTGCTGTCTATTTTGCGATAGGAATATCCCAGGAAAAAAATGCTCCTGTTGCGTGTGTCTGCACCTCAGGAACCGCTGTAAGCAACTATCTTCCTGGAATGACCGAGGCTTTTTATCAGGATGTGCCAATTATCGCCCTGACTGCGGACAAAGAGCCTTACAGACTTAATCAGTTAATGCTCCAGAAGATTGACCAGAACAGCATTTTTACTTCAGTTACTAAGAAATCTGTTGAGCTTCCGATTATCAGGGACGGCAAGGACCGCTGGTACTGTGAAAGACTTATAAATGAGGCATTAATTGAGCTTAACCACCATGGCACTGGTCCTGTGCATATCAATATTCCGATTATTGAGGGTGGCGGAGTTTACGACTGCGAGGTACTTCCAAAGGTTAAGAAAATCAATCTTGCTTACGAGGCTGAGCAGGAAAGCTGGAAGCCATATATTGACAAGCTCTCAAAGGCAAAAAGGATACTTGTAATGGTGGGTCAGAATATTAATTTTGACAGCGAGGACATTGCAAATATCGAAAAATTTGCAAGTACATATAATTGTGTAATCTCAGTTGAGCATATGGCAAATCTTAACTGCAAGGGATGTGTACATACATATAGGCTTACAGAATATAATCTGCCTGGTTTATATCCTGATTTAATTCCAGATTTGATAATTTCACTTGGAAATAATGTAGCATCATATGGACTAAAGCCGATAATCAAGGCAAATGTATCCGCTTATACTCATTGGCAGATTGACGAGGCAGGCAGAATCAGAGATTTCTCCGACAGACTGACAGACCTCTTTGAATGTACACCAAAAGCATTTTTTAAATATTTTGCGAAAAATGCTCCAAAAGCAAAAAATGACCTTGAATACTATAATCTTTGGAAAGTCAAGCACGATAATGTTATTTATCCTGATTTTGAGTTTTCAAACTTCTATGTAGCAAAAAATATTGCGGGAATTATTCCGGAAAATTCAATTTTACACCTTGCAATACTCAACAGTACAAGAACAATGCAGTATTTTGACCTTGCAAAGGGTGTAAAAACCTACAGCAATATTGGAGCGTTGGGCATTGATGGCTGTATGTCAACCTTTATGGGACAGGCTGCCGCATCACCTGATAAGCTTGCATACTTAGTAGTAGGTGATTTAAGCTTTTTCTATGATATGAACGCAGCAGGACTTCGCTCTGTAGGAAATAATGTACGCATAGTTTTGCTTAATAATACAGGCGGAGCAGAGTTCCAGCTTTTAATGGGCAATAAATTGCAGGGAATTAATCAGCATATATGTGCAGAACATCACAAGGTAGCACAAGGCTGGATAGAGTCCCTTGGATATGACTATCACGCAGTACGCTCAAAAGAAGATTTACAGAAGGTACTGCCTGCATTTGCAAAGAAAAGTGATAAACCAATGTTTATTGAGGTTTTCACCGATATGAAAAAGGACGCTGAATTAACCGAAAGCTTTTATCAGCAAAACAGAGAGCAATTTGGTGGATTTAAAATGAAAATGGCAGGCAAAGCCAAAAGTATGCTAAAACCTGAGTACATACAGAAAGCTAAAAAGTTTCTTAAAAAATAATAATTTGCAAGGTCAATATATATGAAACAATTAAAAATAGGTGTTCCGTTTCTTCGTACAAACGGAGATAAAACGCAGTTGGTAGCTGAAATTCGAGAGGATAACAACACCTTTGAGCTATGGTACGAAACAGAAAAAGAATATGCTTGTTTTCTATGTCCTGAAAGAATAGATGCATTTGTAGTCGGAATACTGCCGTATGCTATGAAAAAATCACTTGATATAGTATCAGATGCAACAATTTCTGAAAAGCTTGAATTACAGCTAAATAAATTTTTGATACCAACCTTAACAAAATATTCAAAAATATTTAACAGCATAAAGCTTGAAACACCAAACAAATCTGACAAACAGCTGAACACAGAAAAAGCCTGTGGAACAGGCTTTTCAAGAGGTGTAGATTCATTTTATACAATTCAGGAAACCGCTGAAACATTAACTCATCTCACATTCTTCAATGTTGGCTCACATCGCAGTACAAATAATGCAACTGAAGAAGAATCATCAAAGCTATATCAGGAGCGTCTGAAAACTACCATAGAATCAGCAAAATTATTTAAGCTCCCATTGGTAAGCGTAAATTCCAACCTTGGACATCATCTGAATGCAAAATATGTTCAGATACACCATTTTTGTAGTTTCTCGGCTGTACTGGCAATGCAAAAGCTGTTTAAAAATTATTACTATTCCTCAGGTTATCCTATCGACAAATTTTCAATAAAAAAATGCGATTTGAGTTCAGCAAACTATGAGGCATATCTGGCACATATGCTCAGTACAGAAAGCACAAGCTTTTACATTACTGGACTTGGCAAAACAAGACTTGATAAGGTAAAGGCAATTTCAGAGTACGAATTATCATATGATAATCTGAATGTATGTGTATATACCAATGAAAATTGCAGTAATTGCGAAAAGTGTTGCAGAACAGAGCTTGAATTGCTTGCAATAGGAAAGCACGATTTATACAAAAATGCTTTTAACCTTGAAATGTTTGAAAAAAATCATAAAAGATTTTTTACTTATATGTTTAAACATCAGAATGTAAGCAGTTACAAGGAAATACTTGATGAAATGCACAAAAACGGATATAAGTTTACTTTTAGAGAAAAGCTTGAAAAAACATTTTACAATATTATTATAAAATTATTACGAAAATAAAATTATACAATGCGGATTATTTAATCCGCATTATTATTTTATACATTTAAAAGCTCTCCGATTACGGCAATAATCGGAGAGCTTTTTCAGTTAATTAGAAACACTAATTATTATAACTAATTTACCTTTTCAATATGAGATAAATTAAGCTTTCTCAATAGTAAGAATGTGTGTAGTCTTATCAAATGAGAATGTGTATGTACCGCCAGAAGCGATAAGTGTTACGCTTGATGTGTAGTTGCTTGCAAGAAGCTTAGAACCAGCATCAATTACCTTAACACCAGCTGTGTAAGCTGTACCATAGTTGTAAATCTTGAAGCCATATACATTGTCAGTAAGTGTTACTGTACCAACAGCTACATTGTCATTACCACCATTATCATCAAGAACTAAGTTGATGTCACCTGATACATGTACATCATCAATAGCCTCGTCCTTTACAGGAGCATAAGAAATCTGGAGCTTGTTTGTCTTTGTGTTGAGGTTGAATGTGTAGTTACCACCCTTAGCAATAAGCTTTACAGATGAGCCGTACTTGCTGCTGAATGAGAGTGAGTTACCAGCAGTTGTATCATATACAGTTTTGCCGTAACCGAACTTAACACCATTGATTGAAAGCTGGAATGAATACTCACCAGCCTCGAGGTAAGCTGTACCAACTGCAACTGTTCTGCCAGCTACAGGTGAGAGGATTACATTGAGGTCACCAATGAGGTAGTTTACTGGGAGATTTGCATCGTAATTAACGATAAGAACATTTAACTTTGTGTTGTACTGGAATGTATATGTACCACCAGTAGCATTGAGTGTCATAAATGACTGATATGTTGGTTTAACTGTAAGACCTGTTGAAGAGTTTGTGAATGACTTACCATAACCGTAAAGAACATCATTTACGCTTACCTTGAACTTGTATGTACCCTTCTGGAGAGCGATAACGCCTCTAACCTTGTCTGTACCGCAAGCTGTCATATTTACTGTAAAGTTTTCAGAAACAATCTTGTAAGTATCCTTCTTAACTGGCTTCTCTTCTGTAGCTGTGATTGTGATAGTACCACCAGTCTTTGTTGCATAATCAAAGCCGTTGAGGTCAACTACACACTTAACTGTGTAAAGCTTATCATCATCGCCAAGGTCAAGAACGATATTCTGACCATTGTATGTAGCATCAATAGTTGTACCAAGTGTATATGCATCGCCAGTGCCATCAGCATCTGAATCCATAATACCCCAGCTATCAGCCCAAGTGCCGTTAGCAGCAAACTTAATCTGATAGTTGTCATAAGCTTCAACGCCTTCCATTGTAAGCTCATAAACATTCTTGCCAGTTTCTTTCATCTTGTTTTCTTCAGCAGCAGGATCCCAGCCAGCATCGTTAAGCCAAGCACCGTCACCATTACCTACTGCGTACATAGCATCTACTAAAAATGTAGCTTCGTAAACGCCTATACCTTCATAAACAACTGCATTTGTTGCAGGATTGTATGTAATTGTTACATCACATATTGAAGCAACATTAAATGTAAAGTTGTTGCCTGTTGGATCGCCGATCCAATCTTTACCGTTCTTAACAACCTTGAACTGAAGAGCTGTTGCAGGAGCAACATCCTTAAATACAATTGAATATGTGCCGTCAGCCTTCTTTGTCATAATGTTATCAGTAGCTGTTTCAGGATTGCCGTCCCAAACAAGACCTGTAAGAGCCTCAACACCAGCTACAACATAAACATCATTCTCAACTGGAGCTGTAGGAGCCTCTGTTGGAGCCTCTGTTGGAGCCTCTGTTGGAGCTTCTGTTGGTGCTGGATCATCAGCAGATACTGCTGTAATAGCGATTGAACCGCCTGTCTTTGTTGCATAATCAAATGTGCTGAGGTCAACAGTACATGTTACTGTGTAAACCTGCTCATCATCACCAAGGTCAAGAACGATATTCTGACCATTATATGTAGCATCAATAGTTGAACCGAGTGTATATGGATCGCCTGTACCATCGCCATCTGTATCCATAATGCCCCAGTTGTCTGCCCAAGAACCGTTTGCAGCAAACTTAATCTGATAGTTATCATAAGCTTCTACATCGTTCATAACAATCTGATAAACGCTTGGAGCAATCTCAGTCATTTTGTTTTCTTCAGCAGCAGGGTCCCAACCAATATCATTGAGCCATGTGCCATCGCCGTTACCTACAGCATAAAGAGCGTCAAGCTTAAATGTAGCTTCCTGAACGCCTGTACCCTCATACTTAACTTCGTTAGTATCAGGATTAAATGTGATTGTAACATCACAAGCTGAAACAACATTAAGAGTAAAGTTGTTTCCAGTTGCATCACCAATCCATTCAGCACCATTCTTAACAATTTTGAACTGGAGAGCATTAGCAGCCTCAACATCCTTAAATGTGAGTGAGTATGTGCCATCAGCATTTTTTGTCATAACATTGTCAGCAGCAGTCTCAGGGTTTCCGTCCCAAGCAAGACCTGTGAGAGCTTCCATACCAGCTACAACATAGACAGCTTCCTCAGCAGCTACAGCCTTTGCCTGCATCTCTGCAGCAGATGCACTTATAGCAGTTGTACCCATAGAAACGAGCAACATTGCTGATAAAACTGAGGCAGTCATTCTTTTGAATGTCCTTTTCATTTAAAAATCCTCCTTGTTTTAGGCATATTTTGTTTTTTTAAGCCTACAAAAATTTTACCTCAAACAGCAAAATATTTCAATACGCAAAATACATAAGAAAAATAATTTTCTTTGTTTATTTTACCAAAAACAATTAACTGATATATTACATTTTAGTAAACTTGTACCTCAAAATAACATTATTTTATAGTCTGTCACATATTCTATGGTATCACAATTTATAAAATACATAAAGGTGTGCAATGATATAATTTTGCACACCCTTTAATATTTATATGTCTTTTATTA
>JAKSRB010000022.1 GCA_024403825.1 Ruminococcus sp.
TATTCCGAAATAACCGGGAGGTGCCGTTATGAGAGTTAAAATCACATTGGCCTGCACAGAGTGCAAACAGCGTAACTACAACACAATGAAGAACAAGAAGAATAGTCCAGACAGACTTGAAATGAACAAGTACTGCCGCTTCTGTAAGAAACACACTCTTCACAAGGAAACAAAATAATGGAGGTACACAATGGCTGACAAAAAACTTGATGCAGCTAAAGCAGATACCAAAAAGTCTCAGAAAAAAGACAAATCTGCTAAATCTGCCAAGAAAAGCAATAAGCCTAATGCTTTCCAAAGGCTTGTAAAGTACCTTGTAGCTTGTAAGGGTGAGTTAAAGAAAATAACCTGGCCTTCACCAAAGCAGACTACTAAAAACTTCGGTATAGTAATCGCAGTAATCGTAGTAATGGGCTTGTTCCTGTTCGCTCTTGATCAGGGCTTGTATGCTTTGCTTGGTCTTGTTATGGACACTTCTGCTTAATTCTGTAGTTATTACTTTATACTTACGAAAGGACGAAAGTTATAATGGCAGAAACAGAAGCAAAATGGTATGTTATTCATACCTATCAGGGTTACGAAAACAAAGTAGCGAATGATTTGCTCAGCACAGCCGAAAACAGACACCTTACAGACAGAATTATTGACTGTAAAGTGCCTACCGAAACAGTAATTGAAACTGTCGGCGACAAAACTAAGGAAGTTGAGCAGAAGATATATCCAAGCTATGTTTTTGTTAAAGCTGTCTATGATGATGACATCTGGTCAGTGTTCCGCAATACCCGTGGATTTACAGGTTTTGTAGGACCAGGATCAAAACCCGTTCCTCTTACCGAAGCTGAGGTTTACAGAATGGGCGTTGAAACACGCTCAGTTAAGGTTTCTTATTCTGTAGGCGATTCGGTACGAATTATTGATGGTCCTTTAGAGGATCTCGTCGGTGTTGTAGAAGAAATTGATACCGACAAAAACTATGTCCGAGTTATTGTATCAATGTTCGGACGAGAAACTCCGGCTGAGCTTGAATTAGGTCAGGCTGAACCGTTAGAAGATTAATTTATACAATAATCAGCCAGCCAGGCTTTTTATTGGGAGCAAGAATGCTCCCTGTGGGAGGAACCCTACAAAGTGGCGTTCCGCAATTTACCACGAATTTTGGAGGTGCAAACACAATGGCTCAGAAAGTTGTAGGCTTAATTAAACTGCAAATTCCTGCCGGAAAGGCTACTCCGGCACCACCTGTTGGTCCTGCTCTTGGTCAGCATGGTGTAAATATCGTTGCGTTCACAAAGGATTTTAATGAACGCACTAAGAATGACATCGGTCTTATCATTCCTGTTGTTATCACAGTATATGCTGACCGTACATTCTCTTTCGTTACTAAAACTCCACCAGCAGCCGTTCTCTTAAAGAAGGCTTGCGGTATTGAAAGCGGTTCAGGCGTACCTAATAAGACTAAGGTTGCAAAGATTACTCGTGAGCAGATTAATGCTATCGCAGAGCAGAAAATGCCTGACCTTAATGCAGGCTCACTCGAAGCTGCTGCAAGTATGATTGCAGGTACAGCAAGAAGTATGGGTATTACAGTAGTTGACTAATAATCCGGGTGGGAGGATATTTCCGATTGACCACCTAACAATGGAGGAAAACTGATGAAACACGGTAAGAAATATGTTGACGCTGCTAAGCTCGTTGACAGAACTAAATTATATGATTCAGGTGAAGCACTTGAAACAGTAATCAAGACAGCTCCTGCTAAGTTTGACGAAACTGTTGAAATTCATGTTAAACTCGGTGTTGACAGCCGTCACGCTGACCAGCAGGTTAGAGGTGCTGTAGTTCTTCCTAACGGTACAGGTAAAAAGGTTAGAGTTCTTGCTATTTGTAAGGGTGCTAACGAAGACCTCGCTAAGGAAGCTGGTGCTGATTTCGTAGGTGCTGAGGATATGACTCAGAAAATTCAGCAGGAAAACTGGATGGACTTTGATGTTCTCATTACTACACCTGACTGCATGGGACTTGTTGGTCGTTTAGGTAGAATCCTTGGTCCTCGTGGTCTTATGCCAAACCCTAAGGCTGGTACTGTTACTACAGATATTGCTAAGGCTATCAAAGAAGCTAAGGCTGGTAAAATTGAGTACCGTCTTGATAAAACAAACATTATTCACTGCCCAATCGGTAAGGTTTCTTTCGGTGCTGAAAAGCTCGGTCAGAACCTTGATACACTTATGGACGCAGTTGTTAAGGCTAAGCCTGCTGCTGCTAAGGGTCAGTATATCCGCTCAGTTGCTGTTACTTCAACAATGGGCCCAAGCGTAAGAATCAACCCAACTAAGTTTGGTATCTGATTTTTATAATTATTAAGTTATTTACACCATTTGGTGTGGATATATAAATTCGCTGTTCTAAAGACAGCAGGTGCAATAGCGTAAAGGGACAATCCCTGCCTGCCGAGGAAGATGCAAATTACTTATTTATGTAATTTTGCAGCCGTCCGAGGCTACTTGGACGGCTGATTTTATTTTTGAACTGCGATATAAATATTTTTGGAGGTGAATCAAACTTGCCAAGTCAAAGTGTTTTAGAGCAGAAGAAAGCAGTAGTTGCAGAGCTTTCTGAAAGACTTAAAAACTCAATCACAGGTGTAGTTGTTTGCTACGAGGGTATCAATACTGAGGACGATACAAAGCTCAGAAAAGAACTTCGTGAAAACAATGTTCAGTACACTGTTGTAAAGAACACTCTTTTAGCAAGAGCTTGTGATGAAGTTGGTCTTGAAGGCTTAAAGCCTGTACTCGAGGGTACAACAGCTCTCGCAACAAGTGACAGCGAATACGCTGCTGCTGCAAGAATCCTTTGCGGTTATGCTAAGGATCATGACAACTTTAAGGTTAAGTCAGCTTATCTTGATGGTGCTGTAATTGATATGGATACAATCACAGCTCTCTCTAAGCTCCCAACAAGAGAAGTTCTTCTCGCAAATGTTCTTGGTGCATTCCAGGCACCTATCGCTTCATTTGCGCGTGCCGTACAGGCTGTTGTTGATTTGGGCGGTGCAGATGCTGCCATTGCTGCTAAGTCAGCAGAAGAAGCACCTGCTGAAGCTGAGGCTGAAGCCGAAGCTCCTGTTGCAGAATAATCTGCAATTATTACTTTAAAAATAACTTATTATTTACAATATTGGAGGTAAATTAAAATGGCATCAGAAAAAATTACTGCTATTATTGAAGAATTAAAAGGCCTCACAGTTCTCGAGCTTTCAGAGCTTGTACACGCTGTAGAGGATGAGTTTGGTGTATCAGCTGCTGCTGCTGTTGCTGTTGCTGCTCCTGCTGAGGCTGCTGCTGTAGCTGAGCAGACAGAGTTTGATGTAATTCTTAAGTCAGCCGGTGGCAACAAGATTGCTGTTATCAAGGCTGTTCGTGAGGTTACAGGTCTTGGTCTTAAAGAAGCAAAGGCTCTTGTTGACGGTGCTCCTAAGACTGTTAAGGAAGCTGCTGCTAAGGAAGAGGCTGAGGACATTAAGTCTAAGCTCGAAGCTGCTGGTGCAGAAATCGAATTAAAGTAATTCACTTTACAAAAATATTATCGGCTGTGAAATCCAAGGTTGCTAAAACTTTGTTTTCACAGCCTTTTTTGCATTTTATGAAAAAATTTTTTTATCAAAAATCATATTTTTAACAATTAAGTAATTTATGCTTAGTCAGAGGGGAAATTAATCAGAGTATATGGAATTAATTGTGAGAGAAAAAGGAGTAAAAAAATTTGTAAAAGTAATAATATCTGCAAATTTTAATCATAAATTATAAATGAGCAAAAATAACAACTTGCACAATAAATCAAGAAAAATAATCTTGTTTTCAATATAAAATCAGGTTTTAACACCTTTAAATTAGCTTTTTATTTGTGCATTTTAACATCTAATTTGAAATTTGCTCATTTATAGTCATAAAATTAAGGTAGTAAAAAATACACATATTAACCTGAAAAAATTTTAATAATATTATTATTTTAACCCTTTATTTTTAAGTTGGTTTATAGTAAAATGTATAGTATAAAGAAATAGTATATTGGGGATAAGTTACGCTTCATAAGCGTAGTTAGAGGTGATTTTTTGGCAGACAATAAGCACTTTGCATCTGAGGATAAGATGATTGATATTAACTCTTCGGATAATGTTCAGAAAAATGCTGGCAAACGATACAAAAAATCAAAGTATTTTGCAAAAGCATTTCAGAGCAAAACACCTAAAAGTAAATACAGATATGTCAGCACAGTAGATTTTACTCAAAAAGAAAGTAAAAAACAGCAAGCATTTGATATGGCAGATACCGCTGAAATTGTAAAGTCTGACATAAGTCCTGCATTAGATAAAAATAATCTTGAAAATACAGTTGATATTTTAAACGCTAAAATAAATTTATCTGATAAAGTATCATCAATTAAAAATAAATTTAATATAAATTCAAACAATAATTACATAGATGTAGAAAATGAAAATGAAGATAAAGAAAATAATGAAAGTGAATTAGTTGATATTACATCAATAAATCAGTTTACAGACGCAGAAATGAAAAAAGGTAAAAAATATAAAAATTCCGTTCAAAAAAATGTAGTATTGGTTACAACAATATCTGTAGTTATGGTAGTGGTACTTGGAGTTACTGGATTTTGCATTTATTCAAACAGTAAGCCTGAGGCTAAGCCTACAATAGCCACTGAAAGTACTGAGCCGGTTGAATTTACATTTTCAGAAAATATAGTTATTTCAGATATACCTGTTTCAGGCAAAACCTATGATGAAGCAAAGGAACTTCTTGATAAGAATAAAGAAAGATTTATCAAACCTATCAAGCTTATGATAAGCATAGACGGAGAAATAACCGAGCTTAATCAGAATGATTTTGAATATACATATGATATAGATAAGGTGCTTGACAAAGTAAAAAATGATGATATACAGAGTGCAACTGAGCAGAAAGGAATCTTTTCAAGTGAAACTCAGCCTGCTATAAAGGAATATAAAATTACTGTTGAGCCGATTGTAGAGTCTATAGCGAAAAAGGTTGAAGAAATTGCTGATAATGCATACAAAAAGCCTGTAAACGCCTGCGTATCAGAGTTTTCACCATATTCTGAGCAGAGATTTACATATAAAGAAGCAGTTGCAGGAAGAGAAATTGATTCAGATGACCTTAATAACAGAATTTCAGATGCCCTTTCAAGTGGACTTGAGCAGGTAGCAATAAATGCTGTTACAACTCCAATTTCTGCTGATATACAAATTGATGATGTAAAAAATAATATAGTAAAGCTTGCAACCTATCAGACTATTTCATATAATACAGCAAATGGCACATCAAATATGGGTGTTGCATTATCAGCCTGCAATGGTTCAATAATAGAGCCAGATGGGGAATGGTCTTTTAACGATTGCACAGGAGATTCTAACCTTGAGTCAAATGGCTACAAGGCGGCACATGTTATTTCAGAGGGAGAAATAATAGACGGTATTGGCGGAGGAATCTGTCAGGCAAGCTCAACAATATATAATGCCGCAATAAGAGCAAATCTTGATTTTGATGAAAGATATTGTCATCAATATGCATCAACCTATGTTCCAACAGGACTTGATGCGACTATAGATTATCCTAATCTTGATTTGGTAATATATAATCCAACAGATTATCAGATGTTTCTTGAATGTAAGCTTGAAGGCTCAACACTTACTGCAACATTCTGGGGATATAAGTCATCAAGCTATGATTATATAAAGACTGAGAATGAGTTGGGTTATTGCGGGAGCACTCATTATGATGTAAGTGCATGGAGAGTTTACTATAAGAATGATGAGGAAATCGACAGGGAAGAGCTAAGCAACTCAAAGTATGATAATAAAAACGGAGTAATATTTCACGATGCCGCAAATGATAGCGGAGCGGTATTTGACGGCAGAGAATAATTTTTAGCTTTTATATTAAAACTGACAACGATATTTTTAATTGTTGTCAGTTTTGCTTTTGCATTATGAAAGTTGTTTTGTGTGACTGATATTATTTTAATTTTAAAAAATTTTAACAAAAATTTTATGTATTTTTGGCGAATTAGAATTAATCTGTAAATTTTTGGTCATATTTTATAAAAATTAAACGAAAATTTAGTTTTAAAATTTTTGAATTTGCTTGAAATCAACATATTTTTTTGGTATCATATATACAGGTAAAAATATATTGGGTTATAATTTTCTAAAATTGTTGAAAAGGGGGTTGAATTTATGAATTACACCCTGAATGATGAACGAACTGCACTTGATGTTTTTCACGCTGGCGATTCAGTTCATGCCTATGAACTTTTTGGGGCACATATTGTGAACTGGGATAATAGGAACGGTGTTGTTTTCAGAGTATGGGCACCTAATGCTCGTTCTGTTTCGGTTGTTGGCGATTTCAATAACTGGGATAATAACCTTTCGCCTATGTACAAAGTAAGTGACGGTGTATGGGAGCTGTTTGTTGAGAATATTAAGACTTTGGCTATGTACAAGTTTTGTATAGAAACTCCGTCTTGCGATAAAATTTTAAAGTCAGATCCCTATGCTTTTTACTCTCAGACACGCCTTGAAAGTGCATCTATTGTTTATAATCTTGATGATTATAAATGGAATGATAATGAATGGCTTGAAAAACGAAAAAGCTGTAATCACTCAAAAGAGCCTATGAGTGTTTATGAAGTGCATCTCGGTTCATGGATGCGTGATAATGACGGAAATTCCCTGAGTTATCGTGAGCTTGCTGAAAAGCTTATTCCATATTTAAAGGATATGCATTATACACATATACAAATTCTTCCTGTTATGGAATATCCTTTTGACGGCAGTTGGGGTTATCAGGTTACAGGCTATTATGCGATTACATCACGCTATGGTACTCCTGATGATTTTATGTATTTTGTCGATATGCTACATAATGCAGGTATTGGCATTATATTAGATTGGGTACCGTCTAATTTTCCTAAAGATGATTTCGGTCTTGTGCGTTTTGACGGTTCATATCTTTATGAAAGTGACGACCCTATGACAAATGAAAGACAATCATGGGGAACCTGTCTTTTTGATTTAAGCAAAAATGAGGTTTTAAGCTTTCTTGTTTCTTCTGCAATGTTCTGGCTTAACAAGTATCATATTGATGGCATAAGGGTAGGGTCATTATCATCAATGCTTTATCTTGATTATGATAAAAAAGCTGGCGAATGGAAGCCAAATAAATTTGGTGGTAAGGAAAATCTTGAAACTATCGGATTTATAGCACGCCTTAATACCGCAGTTCATATGTACCACCCTGATGTTATGATGTTTGCTGAGGAAACCACCTCGTGGCCTAAGCTTACAAAGCCTGTTGAAGAGGGCGGACTTGGCTTTGATTATAAATGGAATATGGGCTGGATGAATGATATGCTCCATTATATGTCACTTAATCCATTATGGCGTCCATTCAATCATGATAATCTTACATTTAGTTTTTTCTATGCGTTTTCAGAGCATTTTCTGCTGCCGATTTCACATGATGAAGTATCGCATGGGATGTGTTCACTTATGAATAAAATGCCTGGTGATTATGATGAAAAATTCGCAGGAGTTCGTGCATTTATCACTTATATGTTTGCTCATCCAGGAAAAAAGCTTATCTTTATGGGTACTGAAATTGGTCAGTTTGATGAATGGAATGTTGATGCATCTGTTCAATGGGATTTGCTTGAATTTGAAAAACATAGCCAGTTACAGAGATTTTTCAGGGAGATGAATGAGTTTTACTTTAAGTGTCGTCCTCTGTTTGACCTTGATAATAGCTGGCGAGGGTTTGACTGGATTCATCACGATGACTATACAAACAGTGTAATCGCCTTCAAGCGAACTGACAGCGAGGGAAATAACATTATTGCGGTTTGCAATTTTCAGCCTAAGCTACATCATAAATACAATATCGGTGTACCTGTTTATGGTCTTTATGATGAAATTTTCAATTCTGACAGAACGGAATATGGCGGTACAGGTGTTACAAATGGCAGTAATATTTTGCCTGAACGCATTAAAATTCATGGTTGTAATCAGGGGCTTTCGCTTACATTACCACCACTTAGCGTAATTTATCTCAGATGCACTCAGAAGCTTGATTATCCTGAAGCTGAGTATTCTGAAGAATAATATATACAGGAAATTCAGACAACTGTTTAATACAGCCTTGTCTTTTCCATAATCTTAAAAATATATCGGAGGTATTTTATAATGTTTCCAAAAAAGGAAGTAGTTGCTATGCTCCTTGCAGGCGGTCAGGGTTCTCGACTTGGCGTGCTTACTAAGAAGCTTGCAAAACCTGCCGTTCCATTTGGCGGCAAATATCGCATTATTGACTTTCCTTTGTCAAACTGCGTTAATTCTGGTATTGAGGCTGTGGGCATTCTCACTCAGTATCAGCCACTTATTCTCAATGAATATATCGGTAATGGTGAGCCATGGGATCTTGATGGTATGCACTCCGGTGTAAACTGTCTTAGTCCTTATCAGGCAATAAATGGTGCTGACTGGTATTCTGGTACAGCAAATGCCATTTATCAGAATATCAATTATATTGAGCGTTATGACCCTGAGTATGTTGTGATTCTTTCAGGCGACCATATTTACAAAATGGATTACAATAAAATGCTTGATTATCACAAGGAGAAGAATGCGGCTTGTACAATCGCTGTTATTGATGTTCCGCTTTCAGAGGCATCAAGATTTGGTATTCTTAACACTCATAAGGATGGCGAAATTTACGAATTTGATGAAAAGCCTGAGCATCCAAAGAGCACAAATGCTTCAATGGGTATATATATTTTCAGTTGGAAAGAGCTTAAAAAGTATCTTACTGAGGATGAAACAAAAGAAGGCTCAAGCCACGATTTTGGTAAGGATGTTCTTCCTGCAATGCTTAATGCAGGAGAGAGAATGTTTGCTTATCCGTTTGAGGGTTACTGGAAGGATGTTGGAACTATTGACAGCCTTTGGGAGGCTAATATGGATTTACTTGATCCAAAGGTTACCCTTGACCTCAAGGACATTTATTCACGCAATCCTATGATGCCACCACACTATATTTCAAGTGATGCATTTATTCAGAATTCACTTGTAGCAGACGGCTGTAATGTTTACGGAAATCTTGAATTTTCAATTTTATTTGCAGGTGTTACCGTTGGTAAGAATGTTACAATTAATTCTTCAATAATTATGCCTGGTGCTGTAATTGAGGATGGTGCAAATGTTCAGTTTGCTATTGTTGCCGAAAATGCCGTTATTGGTAAAAATGCTAAAGTCGGTGAAAAGCCTGAGGAAGTTGAAAATCGTGATAACTGGGGCATAACTGTAATTGGTGCAAATACAAAAATTGCGGATAATGCTGTTATTAAGGCTAAATCAATGATAGATGGTGAAACGGAGGTAAACGGCAATGAGAAGTAATAATGTTCTTGGATTTATTTTTGCTGCTACTCTTGATGATAAAATTCCTGAGCTTTCAGCATCTCGTACAACTGCAAGTGTGCCGATTGGTGGTAAGCACAGATTAATTGATTTTGTACTTTCAAATATGTCAAATTCAGGTATAAATAATGTCGGCATAGTTGCAAAGAGCAACTTCCTTTCACTTATGGACCATGTTGGTTCAGGCAGTGCCTATGACCTTTCAAAGAGAAGAAGTAATCTTACAATTCTTCCTCCATATGGCGGAAAAACTCTTTCAAACTATGTTGAAACAATTTACAATATGCATGGCTATATTGAGCATTGCAGAGAGGAATATGTTCTTATTTCTCCGGGCAATGTTGTAACAAATATTGACTATACAGATGTTTTTGATTTCCATTCAAAGCATAATGCAGATATTACTATAATTTATAAAAACTGCGTTTCTCCAAGTGGCTATGACCAGCCTATTACTGTTGATGTTGATGCAAATGGTAAGGTACAGCAGGTATTTGTAAAGCCTGAGATTAGTGAGGGACTTCATAATCAATGCTTTGGTTCAGTTCTTATAAGAAAAGCTCTGCTTATGGAAGAAATCCGCAAGGCATTAAGTGTAAATCAGCTTGATATCAAGAGATTATTGCAGGAATCTGCTCTTAAATATAATGTTTACGGATATGAAAACAAGGGCTACTGTGCAGCTATCAGTTCAATTAATGATTACTTTACATTTAATATGGACTTAATGAAAAAGGAAGTAAGAGATGAACTCTTTAATCCAAAGCGTCCTATTTATACTAAGGTCAGAGATGATGCTCCATCTCGTTATGGTCTTACAAGCAAGGTTAAAAATTCAATCATTGCTCAGGGCTGTGTAATTGACGGTGAGGTTGAAAACTGCGTGCTTTCAAAGGGCGTTTATGTTGGCGAGGGTGCAAAGCTTTCTAACTGTATTGTTATGCAGGATACAAAAATTGGTTGCAATACCAACCTTAATTATGTTATTATAGATAAAGATGTTACTATCAAGGATGAAAGATCATTGATGGGATTTGACTCTTATCCAATTTATATTGCTAAAAAATCTGTAGTTTAACGGAGGTATATTACAATGAGAATTTTATATTGTGCATCTGAAGCAAATCCATTCTGCGGTAGTGGTGGACTTGCCGATGTTGCAGGAAGTCTTCCACATACCCTTTGCAGAAAGGGTCAGGATTGCAGAATTGTTGTTCCACTTTATGGCACAATTCCACAGGATTTGAAAAATTCACTTAATTTTATTACAAACTTTACTGTTCCTGTAGCTTGGCGTCATCAGTATTGCGGTCTTTTCTGGGCAAGATGGAACGATTGCACATACTATTTTATTGATAATGAGTATTACTTCAAGCGTGGCACTTTATATGGTCATTATGACGATGCTGAGAGATTTGCATTCTTCTCAAGAGCAATTCTTGAAATGCTTCCTTATATTGATTTCCACCCAGATATGATTCATTGCAACGACTGGCAGACAGCTCTTGTACCTGTATATTATTATCTTTTCTACTCACACAGACCATGGTATTATAATATTAAGACCTTATTTACAATTCATAATATCCAGTATCAGGGTGAATATGGTTGGGAAGTTAATACAGAATGTGTAGGTATTCCTGCATCTGAAACAAAAATTCTTGAAATGAATGGCAAGCTTAATATGATGAAGGGTGCTATTGAAACTTCAACAAGAGTTTCAACAGTTTCACCAAGCTATGCTGCTGAGATTAAAGACCCTTGGTTTAGCTGGGGACTTCATGATGAGCTTAACCTCCGTCATTATAAGCTTTGCGGTATTAAGAATGGTATTGACCTTGCAAGCTATAACCCTGAAACAGACTATCAGCTTTATCGTAACTATTCAAAAGATGATATGAGCGGTAAGGGTGAGTGTAAGAGAGCATTGCAGGAGCGTCTTTGCCTTGAGCAGAGATGGGATGTTCCGCTTGTTGGTATGGTAACTCGTCTTGTATCACACAAAGGTCTTGACCTTGTAAGAATGGGTCTTGAAGAGCTTATGAATACTGAAAATATGCAGTTTGTAATTCTTGGATCAGGCGACAAGGAATATGAGGATTTCTTCAATTATATGCAGGCAAAATATCCTGGCAGACTTTGCTTCTGTCATGGCTTTGTACCTGAGCTTGCACGCAAGATTTATTCAGGTGCTGACATTTTTCTTATGCCGTCTGCTCAGGAGCCTTGCGGTCTTGCTCAGATGATTGCACTTCGCTATGGTACAATTCCTGTAGTTCGTGAGGTTGGCGGACTTAAAGACTCTGTATTTGATAGTGCTGATAACTATGGCAACGGATTTACCTTTAAGAATTACTATACAGCAGATATGCAGCATGCTGTAAGACGAGCTTTGTGGGGTATCAGAGATGATGCAGGCTGGCATCAGCTTATGTGGCGTGCAATGATGAGTGATAACAGCTGGGATCGTTCAGCACAGGATTATATTAATGTGTATAACGATACATTAAATTGGGCATAAAATAGTAAGAAATTTACATTTTAAAATACATTTTTCAGCAAATCTGCAATAAATAAAAATATTACAAAAAGTTACAATAAGTCCATACATTTCTGAATAGTTTTGTATGGGCTTATTTTGCAAATATGTCAATTACTATATAGAATAATTTATACGAAATTTGTCGAAAATCACTAATAAAACGAATTATTATAGTGTAGTGTTATTAAAAGTGCTAAAAGTATAAAAAACACTAAAAAAAAGATAAAAAAACATTGACAAATATTTAACAAAGATGATAAAATGATATTGTAACAAAACAAGTGTTGAAAGGGAGGATAAAATGAAGAAGATTTTGTGTGCAGTCATTGCTTGTGCAATCGGTACTTCAGCCCTCTGCCTTGGTGGCTGTAGCTCTAAAAAATCTGACGATGCAGGCTATACTGTTGAAACTACTTCTCCTGACCTTGTAGAAGGTGATTTTGGATTTTTCGTTTTAAATCAAGACGAAATTATGATTACCGAATACAGGGGTACAGATAAAAATGTTATTGTTCCAAATACTTGTAATGGTTACAAGGTTGCAGTAATTGGTGCTTCTGTATTTTCACAGAAGGATATTGAAACTGTTGTTATACCTGACAGCGTTACCGAAATTCAGGAATATGCTTTTTCAAGCTGTTATAGTCTGAAAACAATCAAGGTTTCTGTAAATCTTAAGCTTATTGGTACAAACGCATTTTTCAATACTCCTGCCCTTGAAAAAATTGATTTTCCTGCAGCTCTTGAAGAAATCGGAGTCTATGCTTTTTGCGGTTCAGGTCTGAAATCAGTAACAATACCGACAAATTCGGCATTGACTTCACTTACAGATTATGTTTTCTATCAGTGCAGAAATCTTAAAGAGGTTACATTGCCTGATACTGTTACGGAAATTAAGGAAACAACCTTTGCTTCCTGTCCTAATTCAATAGTAATAAAAGCTCCAAGCGGTTCATACGCAGAGCAGTATGCTGCTGATAACAAGTTTGAATTTGCAGTGGCAGAATAATTATTCGCATATCATTTTCAGCAATGCTGAATCTAATATAATTACAAAATAAGAGGTAGATTAAATGAGTACAAAAGAGTATCCTTTCGTTGAAAATGTTGAAACTTTTGAGGTTCTTTTAGCTCAGGTTAAAGAGGCTCAGAGAATTTTTTCAACCTACACACAGGAGCAGGTAGATAAGATTTTCCTTGCAGCAGCAACCGCAGCTAACAAAATGAGAATCCCACTCGCAAAGATGGCTGTTGAAGAAACAGGCATGGGTATTGTTGAGGATAAGATTACAAAGAATCACTATGCAGCAGAGTATATCTACAATGCATACAAGGGAATGAAGACTTGTGGCGTTGTTGAAGAAGACAAGACATATGGTATCACAAGAATCGCAGAGCCAATCGGTGTTGTAGGTGCTGTTATTCCAACAACTAACCCAACATCAACTGCTATCTTTAAGACACTCATCTGCTTAAAGACAAGAAATGGTATCATCATCAGCCCACATCCAAGAGCTAAGAAGTCAACAATAGAGGCTGCTAAAATCGTTCTTGAAGCAGCAGTTGCAGCAGGTGCTCCAGAAGGAATCATCGGCTGGATTGATGCTCCATCACTCGAACTCACAAATCTTGTAATGCAGGAAACAGACCTTATTCTTGCTACAGGTGGTCCTGGCATGGTTAAGGCTGCTTACTCAAGTGGTACTCCTGCTGTAGGCGTTGGTGCTGGTAACGCAGCAGCTATCATTGATTCATCAGCTGATATTATCAATGCTGTAAACTCAATTATTCATTCAAAGACATTTGATAATGGTATGATTTGTGCTACAGAGCAGACCATTATTGCTGATAAACTCGTATATGATGCTGTTAAAGCTGAGTTCATTAAGAGAGGCTGTTATTTCCTCAATGATGAAGAGGCTGATAAAATCAGAAAGACAATGCTTATCAATGGTGCATTAAATGCAAAAATCGTTGGTCAGCGTCCTGTAACAATCGCTGCTATGGCTGGCTTTGAAGTTCCTGATGAAACAAAGGTTCTCATTGGTGAGGCTACAAGCACAGATACAGAGGAAGCACTCGGTCACGAGAAGCTCACAACAATCCTTGGTATGTACAAGTCAGAGAATTTTGAGGATTCACTCAACATTGCTGAAACACTTCTTACAAACAATGGCGGTATGGGTCATACATCAGTACTCTGGATTGACAATGTAAACGAGAGAGAAAAGCTCAACGAGTTTGCAAACAGAATGAAGGCTTGCCGTCTTATCGTTAATACACCATCATCATTAGGCGGTATTGGTGACCTTTATAACTTTAAACTTACTCCATCACTCACACTTGGCTGCGGTTCATGGGGCGGCAACTCAGTTTCTGAAAATGTTGGCTGTAAGCAACTTATCAACATTAAGACAGTAGCCGAGAGGAGAGAAAATATGCTTTGGTTCAGAGCACCTGAGAAGGTTTATATTAAGAAAGGCTGTATGCCAGTAGCTCTTCAGGAGCTTAAGGATGTAATGGGTAAGAAGAGAGCATTCATCGTTACTGACTCATTCCTTTACAAGAACGGCTATACAAAGCCAATTACAGACAAGCTCGATGAAATGGGCATCACATATACAACATTTGCTGATGTTGAGCCAGACCCATCACTTCTTTCAGCACAGAAGGGTGCAGAGGCTATGCGTAAGTTTGAGCCAGATGTAATCATCGCACTCGGTGGTGGTTCAGCAATGGACGCTGGTAAAATTATGTGGGTTCTCTATGAGCATCCAGAAGCAGACTTTATGGATATGGCTATGCGTTTCAGCGATATTCGTAAGAGAGTTTACACATTCCCTAAGATGGGCGAAAAGGCATACTTTATTGCTGTTCCAACATCTTCAGGTACAGGTTCTGAGGTTACTCCATTCGCAGTTATCACAGACCAGAATACAGGTACAAAGTACCCACTCGCTGACTATCAGCTTATGCCAAATATGGCTATCGTTGATGCTGATAATATGATGTCAGGTCCTAAGGGTCTTACAGCAGCATCAGGTATTGACGCTGTAACACACGCACTTGAGGCATATGCTTCAATGTTAGCTACAGAATTTACAGACGGTCTTGCACTCAAGGCATTAAAGGGTATTTTCGAGTATCTCCCAGCTTGTTATGACAATGGTATGAACGAGCCATTTGCTCGTGAGAGAGTTGCTCATGCTGCAACAATGGCAGGTATGGCATTTGCTAACGCATTCCTCGGTGTATGTCACTCAATGGCTCATAAGCTCGGTGCTTTCCATCACCTCCCACATGGTGTTGCAAATGCAGTTATGATTGAGCAGGTAATTCGTTTCAACGCAGCTGAGAAGCCAACAAAGATGGGTACATTCCCACAGTATGATCATCCAAAGACAAAGGCTCGTTATGCTGAAATCGCTCAGTATCTCGGAGTTGCTGGTAAGAATGATGATGAGAGCGTTGAGAACCTTATCAAGGCTATCAATGACCTCAAGGCAAGAGTTGGCATTAAGAACTCAATTCAGGAGTATGGCATTGACGAAACAGACTTCCTCAACAGACTTGATGATATGGTTGAGCAGGCATTTGATGACCAGTGCACAGGTGCTAACCCAAGATACCCACTCTTCAAGGAAATCAAGCAGATGTACCTCAATGCTTACTATGGCAACAACAGCGAAGCAGTTTGATTTATTTCTGAAAATTAATATTTAAATAATAAAATACCTGATTGCAAATTGCAGTCAGGTATTTTTGCGTTAATATGTAATTTTAAAATCCTTTTTGCTTTAAATCGGATACAAGTTTCACATAAAATTCTCTTACATCAAAATCTGGAATATTTTCTCGGTTTAAGTCTATTGTATCAGCGTGTGAAATTCCTCTGTTGCCCTTAACCGTCAGATATAAGAAATTATTGCCCCATATAAATGAATCTTTGGAAACAAGTCCGTCATTTTCCTTGTCAAAAAAGCGGACAAAGGTGTATGAAAGGTTTGTTGGAAATCTGCCGTTTCTGGCTTTGTTTTGCTTTGAACCAACACTTTGATAGAATACTTTATCTGAATCCTGCATTGTATTATTCAACTCCTGACAGCTTTCATATGTGAGGTCTTTTACTGCTGATAAAAAATCTGGCGTTTCTCCAAATTTCCGCAAGGCATTGTTATAGCTTTCAGCGATATTTGTTTTTGCCTTTTCAGGTAGCTTATTCAATAGAAAATCAACAAATTCACAACCCCTATGAGGTGTGCTTATAGTTGTCAGGGAAGCAACATATTCTGCACAATCGCAACAGCTTATTGCATATCGAGTGTCAAGTCCGCCTTTTGAATGTGCTATGATATTTACCTTTTCACATCCAGTTGTTTGTACAATTTCTTTGATTCTTTCTGCTATTTCAATACCACTTTGATTTACAGGCAATGCAGATTGGTGATTACCATAATATATTTTAGCTCCGTTTGCTTCAAGCTCTTTTGGTATTCTGCCCCAGTAATTAAAGTATTTATAATCTCTGAAAAATACCCCATGTACTAATAATATCGGATATTTTGTTTTGCAGATTTGTAAATTCTTTCGCTTTTCATTTTGGATAATTTTTTGATTTTCAAAATCAACCTCATTGCTTGTTATATAAATTATCGTACATAGCGATATTATATTTGCAACAGGTATCCAACCACAGATTAAACCAATTATTCGATGATTTATACCAAGCTGTACGGAAGTTACATATACTCTGATAATTCCGTTCCAAAATACTATTATTAAATAGATTAGGCTTAATAATAGGCTTAACCACCAATAAAATGAATTTAATGAATATGATTTTATTAGAACGATTACTGTTAATGAAAAAGAGATTAAAAAGGAGGTTAGTAAGTCTGCACCGCCTGCACAAATTCTCAGCTTAAAATTTTTAATTTTGAAATTACAGAATGAGGGTTCAATGTTAATTGCTGTAAATATCAGCAAAACAAGCGGATACAAAATACTTGCAAATTTATTATCAATCAGAAAATACATTCCTGCAAATGTAATGAAAATGCCATCCACAATTCTGGTTAAAATTCTCATATATTAATCCTCCTTAGCATTCATTTCGTCAATCAGCAGTTTGCGGTCATGCAGGAGGTTTTCTTTTGCAAATTCTCCAAGCTCAGGATATTCAGGCTTGATTTTCTTGAAAGCTTCTATTATTGCTTCTGATACCAGATAACGAGCATACCATTTTTTATCAGCAGGAATTATATACCAAGGACTGTTTTTGGTTGCTGTTGCATTTATTGCGGATTCATATGCTTCCATATAATCATCCCAGTAGGCTCGCTCTTTTACATCTGATGAAGAAAATTTCCAGTTTTTTACCTGCAAATCTATTCTTTCTAAAAATCTTTTCTTCTGCTCATCCTTTGAAACATTTAAAAAGAATTTTATTATTCGGTATCCGTTATTGTATTCGTAATCTTCAAAGTTTTTTATATCCTTGTATCTTCTGCCAATAACATCACCTTGTTTACAGCGATTGGGTAGGGGAGAGCTTTCATATAGTTTATGAACCTTTGCTACAAGTACATCTTCATAATAAGAGCGGTTGAAAATTGCCATTTTTCCTCTTGTAGGAAAGCGTTTTGAGGCTCGCCATAGAAAATCATGAGCAATTTCTTCGCTGTTTGGAACTTTAAAAGAATATACATCAATTCCCTGTGGATTAAGTCCGCTCATTACATTTTTAATGGTACTGTCTTTTCCTGCGGCATCCATTGCCTGAAAAATCAGTACTAAACCTTCTTTTCCTTCAGAGTAGAGTTTATCCTGAAAGCGTTCCATTTTTGCAAGGTTTTCCTGTGTTCGTTTTATAATCTTTTCTTTTTCCACACTCTTGTCGGGTGAATGTGGAAAAGTTTTTAATTTTATTTTATCTTTTCCCTTAACTTCAAAATTTTTTAATTCACTCATAAAATACACCTCGTTATGTTTATGGGAAATTCATTTTTTGGTGAACACAAGGTTATTGTATAATCATCTATAAGCCAGCTTTTAAAATAGAATATTTTATTATTATATTCGGCAAAATCTTTGCTTACATCAACACTTTTGCTTTCAATATGAAATCCACCGCCAAGACATTTTAAAATACTTTCCTTGCGTGTCCACAGCTTAAAAAATTCCTCTTTAATATTATTGGCATATTTCAAGGCATTCATTTCATTTTCACAGAAAATAATTTTTCCCATTTTTAAATATTCCATATCACGATGCTTTTCAACATCACAGCCTATTTCTGTATCATCAATAGCAAAAATAATATAATCTCCGCTATGCGAAATATTATAAAATAAGCCGTTATCTGCAATCGGTTTTCCATATTCGTTAGTTGTAATTACAGCATTTTTGAGGAATTTGTTTTCAAAAAGTCCGCCTGCAATACAGCGTTTTTTATCATCTGCTCTTTTATAGCGTGCTGATTTTTCAGCTCGTTTTTTATTTATTCTTGTAACATCATCAAGAGAAATATCATCAATTTTAGTAAAATATAGGTTCATAGTAAATAAAAAAATTCATTAATCATATTCAAGGTCAATTTGCTATATAATTAATTATAAGCAAATAGGATAAGTTGTAATAGTAATTAAAAATGGTTTAAAAATATGGCAGAATAAATTCTGCCATAGATAAAGCCTTTGGATTATAAAAAATATAAATTATAAATTAATCTCAGACTTACATTTTTGGCAAATAAATTTGCCTTTAAACTCAGTAAGATTATCATTTGAATTGCAAAAAATACAGGAATTTTGTGCTTTTTTTATAATAATCTGGTGATCATCAGCTTCAATAAGAAGAATATCATTTTCGTGGATGTTAAGGTGGTTGCGAATGTCCTTGCTTATAACAAGACGCCCCGCCTTATCAATTTCCTTATTATTAACTAATTTCATATAATAACACTCCAACTAATTTTTAACTATTTTACCATTTTACGGCAAATTTGTCAATGGTTTCGCAATATTTTTATTTAGCAATATATTATTAGTTATGCTTTGGAACTATATGCAATAATTCATTATAATACAACAAGAGGTGATAGAAATGCTCAATTATATATGGAGCGGACTTATAATTTTAAGTATAATATGTGCAATGATTTTTGGCAATACTCAGGAGCTTTCTACAGCATTATTGAATAGCGGAACATCATCTATTGAGCTTTTAATGAAGATGGCTGGAATAATGTGCTTATGGTCAGGAATTATGAAAATTGCAGAGGAAAGCGGATTTACTTCAATGATAGCTAAGCTTTTTTCACCATTGCTCAGACCATTGTTTCCAAGGCTTAAAAAGGATAGTCCCGCATTTAAGTGCATAACAATGAATATCAGTGCAAATCTGCTGGGACTTGGAAATGCTGCAACACCCTTTGGACTAAAGGCAATGGAGCATTTACATACATTAAATGGAAGACGAGATACGGCAAGTAATGAGATGGTGATATTTGTAGTAATGAATACAGCATCATTGCAATTAATACCAACGACAATAGCAACACTAAGGCAGGCATATGGAAGTACAGACCCATTTAATATTATAGTACCAGTATGGATAAGCTCAGCCACAGCATTGGCAGTTGCATTGATAATAGCGTTCTCATTAAATTTGAAAAAATAAAAGAGATGATATAATGGAATTAATAATGCCGATATTTGCAAGTGTAGTTGTGATATTTGGATTAGTGAGAAGGGTGCCGGTATTTGATATATTTTTAAAGGGAGCTAAAGAGGGAATACAGCTTTTATATAATATAGCTCCTACAATAATCGGACTGGTGTTTGCAGTAGATTTATTAAAATCAAGTGGAGCAATCGATAGGTTATGCACAATGGCTGCACCAATAGCGGAGTATATGGGATTTCCAAAAGAGATAGTGCCAATGGTGCTGTTAAGACCAATTTCAGGAAGTGGGGCAACAGCCTTGCTGACTTCATTATACGAAACAAGCGGACCAGACAGCTTTGCAGGTCGTGTAGCATCGGTGCTTGCGGGAGCAAGTGAAACAACATTTTATGCCATAGCAATGTATTATGGAAGTATAAAGGTTGAGAAAATCAGACATACATTAATTGCGGCACTTGCGGCAGATTTTACAGCCTTTGTAATGAGTGTAATAACAATCAGAGTATTTGGGTAAAACACAAAGCAGATTTACAATAAAATCGTATTTTTTTCGGTTTTGCTTGCAAAAAATTATTAATTGTGTTATTATACTATAAGATAACACGATGACGGAGAGAGTAGTTTTTTGTGTACGGCTCAGAGAATTTGCATCTTGGCTGTGAGTGCATTGCGTACCATTTAATGAAGTTCACTCCTGAGTGGTGGAGCTGAACAATCTTTTAAGTAGGCTTCAACGGTGACTCCGTTATATGTCATTAAGTGTTTACTTTTGAGTGTCCGCCTTATTGGTGGAAATCAGGGTGGTACCACGGATTTTTATTCGTCCCTGCGTTATTTTACGCAGGGATTTTTATTTTTTATGGAGGTTTTTATGGACGAGAAAATTTTGACTTTAAAAGAAGAATTTAAAGATACACTCTCCTCTGTTACCAATCTTGTTGACCTTGAAAAGGTCAGAGTTGCCTATCTTGGCAAAAAGGGAAGTATTACCGCTCTTTTAAAGGGTATGAAGGATTTGTCTGTTGAGGAAAAAAAGGTGTTTGGAGCAAATGTAAATAAGCTCAAAAACTATGCTACTGACATAATTGATGAAAAAATTGCTGAACTTAAGGAGCTGGAAATTCAACATGAAATTTCCTCTATGCCTAAGTTTGACATTACTTCTCCTGCTGACCTTACAAGAGGCTCTTATCATCCTATTACTTTGGTTCAGCGTCAATGCGAAACTATTTTTAAATCAATGGGCTTTAATGTTGAGGATTATTCTGAAATAGTTACTGATTATGAGTGCTTTGAATCACTTAACATTCCTAAGCATCATCCTGCAAGAGATATGCAGGATACCTATTATCTTGAAAACGGACAGCTTTTAAAATCTCAGACTTCCGCCGCTCAGAATGCTATTCTTAAAAAGTATGGCAAAAGACTTATAGAAAATGGTGAGCCAATCAAGGCAATTTTCCCTGGCAGATGCTTCAGAAATGAGGCTACTGATGCTTGTCACGAAAATACCTTCTTCCAGATGGAGGGCGTTATGGTTGACAAGGATATTTCTATTTCAAACCTTATTTTCTTTATGAAAACTATGCTTTCTGAGGTTTTCCAGAAGGAAATCAATGTAAGACTTCGTCCTGGATTTTTCCCATTTGTTGAGCCTGGATTTGAGCTTGACATAAGCTGTCTTATCTGTGGTGGTGAGGGTTGCCCTTCCTGTAAGCACTCAGGCTGGCTTGAGCTTTGCCCTTGCGGTATGATTCACCCTAATGTACTTCGTGAGGGTGGTATTGACCCTGATAAATATACTGGCTTTGCTTTTGGTCTTGGTCTTACTCGTCTTGCTATGATGAAATACGGTGTTAAGGATATTCGTGACCTCAACAGCGGTAATCTTAAATCACTTTCTCAGTTTACTGATGATGAAGTTTAAGGGAGGTTTTTTACTATGTTTTTATCTATGAACTGGATTCAGGACTTTGTTGACCTCAGCGGTCTTGATAAGGTTAAGCTTATTCAGCGTTTTTCTCTCTCTACAGCAGAGGTTGAAAATGAAATTTTCTTTAAAGGTTCTGACTTGAGCGGTGTTGTTGTTGCCGAAATCAAGTCTGTTGAAAATCACCCTGATTCTAAAAAGCTTCATCTTTTAAAGGTTGATGCTGGTGAGCCTGAATTAACAGATGTTGTCTGTGGTGCTCCTAATGTAAGAGTTGGTATGAAAACCGCCTTTGCTAAAATCGGTGCTAAGATTGGTGAAATTAATATTGCTCCTCGTCCTCTTGCAGGCTTTACCTCTTATGGTATGTGCTGTTCTGAGGCTGAAATCGGTATTTCTGATGATAATTCTGGTATTATGGATATTACAGATGATGTTCCAAATGGTACTGACATTAAATCCCTTTATCAGATTGACGATATTGTTTTTGAGGTTGACAATAAATCTCTTACAAATCGCCCTGACCTTTGGGGTCATTACGGAATTGCAAGAGAGTTTGCAGCTCTTGCAGGCAGAGAGCTTAAGCCTCTTGATGTTGAAAATCTGAGTGCCTATGATAATCTTAAAAAGGTTGATATGAAGATTGAGGATTCACTTTGTCAGCGTTATAGCTGTATGCAGGTTGAAAATGTTACTCGTCACATCAGCCCTGTAAATATGAGAATCCGCCTTTTTTACTGTGGTATGAGAGGTATAAACTTCCTTGCTGACCTTACAAACTATCTTATGCTTGAAATGGGACAGCCTATGCATGCATTTGATTCACGCAAGGTAGAAAAAATCAGAATTAAGCGTTTTGATACTCCATTTACATTTAAAACTCTTGACGGTGTTGAAAGAAATATTGATGAAAATACCCTTATGATTTGCAATGACAATACACCTGTTGCTATTGCAGGTATTATGGGTGGTCTTGATTCAGAAATTGTTGACGATACAACTACTCTTACACTTGAATCAGCTACCTTTGATTCTGTTTCTGTTCGTAAATCTACAGTTCGTCTTGCTCATAGAACTGATGCTTCTATCAGATATGAAAAATGCCTTGACCCTGAGAATACTACTGTAGCAATCGGAAGATTTTTAAATCTTCTTAAAAAGTATGATAATGGTGTTCAGGTTGTTTCATCACTTACAGATGAATATGCATTCCATTATGATACTGTAAAGCTTGATTTTGATAAGGCATTTGTTGACCGCTATACTGGTATCGAGATTGACAACAATACTATTGTAAATACGCTTGAAAGTCTTGGTTTTAAGGTTAGTCTTGAAAATGACAATTTTAGCGTTGTAGTTCCGTCATGGAGAGCTACAAAGGATGTTACAATCAAGGCTGATATTATTGAAGAAATTACCAGAATATTTGGTTATGATAATTTTGAAATCAATACTACTCGTTCACCGCTTTATCCTGTAAGAATGACCACAGTTAAAAATAATGAGGATAAAATCAAGGATATTCTTGTTAAGAGATACAATCTTCACGAGCTTCACTCATATGTATGGGCATATAATGATGAATTGAAGGCACTTGAAATTCCTGTAGAAGAAAATGTAAGACTTGCAAATGCTACTAATCCTAATATTGAGGTTATCAGAAACTCAATTATTCCTACTCAGCTTTGTCAGGTAAACAGCAATACAGCTTATGCACCTGAGTTTGGTATTTTTGAAATCGGCAGAGTAGTAAATGGTCTTGATGAAAATAATCTTTGTATAGAAAACAAAAAGCTTGCAATCACACTTTTCAGCAAGGTAAAGGATATTAAGGATTTATATTTTGAACTGCGTGATATTCTTGCAGTAATTACAGATGATATAAAGCACAAGAATATTACATTTAAGGCTTGTGAGCCTGAGCATAGCTATGAGCATCCTGTAAATCTTAATAAAGTTATGCTTGACGGTGTTGAAATAGGTAAAATCGGTATTGTACATCCTGTTGTGGGCAAAAAGATTGATAAAAAAGCAAGCATTGTATTTGCTGAAATTGATATGAATGTATTTGCAAATTCAAAGGATAAGGGTATAACATACTCAGAGCCTTCAAAATTCCCACCAATGGATTATGATTTAAGTCTTGTAATTCCTGAGGGAGTGCTGTATGAAAATCTTACAGAATGCTGGATTTCAGAGGGCAGGGATATTCTGAAAAATACTAAAATAGTTGATACCTATGATACAGCATTAGTGCATAGTATAACCGTAAGATTTGAATTTTCATCTAATGAGAGAACCTTATCATCTAATGAGGTTCAGGAAATTATGGATAAGGTAATTGAAAATCTTGCTAAAATTGGTGTAAACCTCAGATAAATTAATATAATATTTATATGCCTGATATTTGATAAAGTATCAGGCATTATTTGATTTGTCTGATTATTATTTTTTTCGGAAAAATGCAGCAATATTCGAGAAATTTTGATTTATTAAAAACTTTTTTAAATTTTTTTGTAAAATTTAAAACTTTTTTGAAAAAAACTCCGTCTATTATAATATCAGACAAATTTATAAAGAAAGGAGATGTTATATGAGTTTAGCTAAAAAAATAATTTCAACTGTACTTGCTGTTTCATTTATGATTCCAAGCTCATTATTGTTTGTTAATGCGGAAACAAATAATGAAAATGAGAGATG
>JAKSRB010000023.1 GCA_024403825.1 Ruminococcus sp.
TGGGATATGAGGTAAGTGACACAATAATTTTCTGTTCACGCTTTTTGCTGTTTAATCTGTATTTATTGAAATTTTTCATACAATGCTTAATCCAGTAAACATTGTAATACCATTCAATATAATTGTTTATTAAACTAAATAATTTTGAATTCTTGTTTTTAGACTTTTTAAATCTGGAAACACTAAAAAACAAATTATATATCAAAGAATACATATCATTATTTTCCTCTTGCTGCCATATGCTTAGCAAACAATAACCATTCTTTAAATTTTACACTTCCGTTTTTACGCATACCTGAGATAGTCTTCCTAAGCATAGGCTTATCGCTCACAGAAACAGCATAATAAAACTGCTGTCTGAACCTGTTTTCATCAATCAGCCTCTTGCATTTGATATTATCACATTTGCTTACATTAATTGCATTATGTAAAACATCTGCAAAATCATCTAATCGTTTATACATCTGATTAACTGTTCTCACTCTTCTTGAATGGCTGTCATTATGTTCATAAACTATATACAAATCTTCATCAATATATCCGCAAAGCGTACGGCTTGCAACAGGTACAAGTAATTGCCAGTTCTGTCCTACTCGTGACTCATCAATGTTTCTGTCAGGGTAGCACTCAAGAAAGGTTTGGATTTTAATCATATAACAACCACAACAACCATAAGTATTAACCAAAAGCAAGTCATAAAAAATATCAGACGGCTGTTTATTTACATTATCCGATATTCTTCGTTTTTTATCGGTTTCAACATCATAATATATGCCATTGCTTCTGACCATTGAAATATCCTGATGATTCTCAAGAAAATCAACCTTTTTCTCAATACATTCGGGAGTCATTTCATCATCAGAGTCAGGCCATGTAAGATACTCACCCTTAAAATATTTCAAGCCATTATTCAAAGCGGCAGCCTGTCCGGCATTCTTCTGATAGATATACTTAAAATCAACCCCACGCTTTTCGAGCTTATCCTTATACGAAAGGGCAATTTTCTCTGTATTATCAGACGAGCCATCATTAACAAAGATAAGCTCAAGATTAGGATAAGTCTGATTTAATATTGAATTGAAATATCTGTCAAGGTAGCTTTCACCGTTATAGCAAGGTGTTACAATACTAACAAGTGGCATTTTCATCAGACTTCCCCCTTTTACACTCTACAATATAGTATCACTTTTTAAACTTTCCGTCAATTCGCCAATATAACACAATAATCTCAGGGTTTAGGCAGAATATTCGTAAAAATTTTCTGTTTTCATCAGGATAACGCTTACTTTCATAGCCCTTTACATATATTTCTCTAAACCTCTTAATTATTGCCTTTTTAGCAAAACGGTCATGCAGAATATCTCTTGTGCGAGAATATTCCCATATTAATGAGTGCAAATATTCATCATACGCAATTTCTGAAAGCTCCGTAAAATTGTTGTTTTTAAAAAATTCTATGCGACTTTTTGATGCATCAAGATAATCAAGCTTGCCAATATGGAATTTTTTATTCATAATACTGTCTGAGTGTTGAAAATAATAGGTCATAATGCTGTCAATAACCACAATTTTATTACATCGACACAAAATCTGATGAGTAATATATATATCTTCAAAAATCTTGCCATTTGGATATTCTAAATTATCAAATAGCGACTTTTTATATAGCTTTCCCCATGGTGCAATATACTGCAAAGCCTTGTGACTATCAATATAACTGCGTTCAAGAGCAGTTTTAGCATCAATTATCTCATTTTCGGCTGTGGTATTATCAAAAATATAATTTTCTTCCTTGCCCTTATCAAAATCACATAAAGATAAATCTGCATCGTTATTTTTAAGTGCGATATATAATCTTTCAATCATATTTTCCGAGATATAATCATCACTATCAACCATTGCGATATATTCACCGTTTGTTCTGGCAAGTCCTGTATTTCTTGAGGAGCTTACTCCACCATTAGGCTTGTGAATAACAATAACCCTGTTATCCTTAGCTGCCCATTTATCGCATATTTCAGGGCATTTATCAGGAGATTCATCATCAACAAGTATAATTTCAATGTTTTTATAGGTCTGCTGAGCAATAGACTGTATGCACTTGTCAAGATAAGCCTCTGCTTTGTATATTGGTACAATTATACTGATAAGCTCCATTAATTTACACTCCCTATTGCCTTTTCAACTTTACTTTTTATACCTTTGGCATTTTCAACATATGCAGGAATAACACATTCAAGCCTTGCCTTAATGCTTTTTTCATTATTTTGAAGCCACTTAAAGGCTTTGACAAGCCTGTCATTTTCAGTAAGCTCATCAATAGAAACTACATAATTTTCATATGTTCCAAAAATATCCTTTGCAATACCTCTGGATTTAATTGAATATCCAAGAACCAAGGTCGGAACAAGAGTTGAATATGCCGCAATAGTTGCATGAGTTCTTGCACCAATAAAAAACCTGCACTTGGAAATAAAATATTTTAATTGCATGCAATTATGGTCTTCAATCAGAACCACCCTGCCGGTATTTGCAAATTTTTCATAAAATCTTCTTAAAATGGTACGGTCATCATTGCTTTCCCACACAACATGAGGAATTAAAGCAACCGAATAATCTGTATTATCAAGAATATTCTGAATCAGGCTGAAAAAATTTGCTTCGACAATGCCCTTACTTTTTTCCTTACGCTCAACCAGCGGACTTACATTGATACCAACAGTATTGCCCTCAACAAAACCCTCAGGCAAAGCTGTCGCTTCAACTGGTAAAGTAAATGCTGAATCAGGAGTAAGTCCAATATTACTTAAGCCTGCTTTTTTAAGCAAATCATAAGTAATGGATTCTCTTGCTGAAATATAGTCATAATTCTTCATATCATTAATAAAACTGACATCATCAAACAGCCTTTCATCAAGTGAGCATCCTAAAAGAACAGATTTACAGCCCTTGCTTTTAATCATATTATGAAGTCTTATAAATTTTGGGTAATCATCATAGCAATAAATATCGCCACCGACAGAGATTTCAACCATATCCCTCTGTAGCTTATCAATAGCAGATTTATACGGCAATGAATCTATCGGGAAATAATTATTTCTGAGTTTAAGCTGAAGATATGCACTTAAAAAAGCAAAATTTTTCTTTGAATACGGCTGAACCGCAGGCACAATATCAGCAAAGCTGTCTATATTGTAAAATTCATCCTGCTCAGGTGATTCAGAATAAACAGAAATTTTCTGATTTTCAGAAAAAAGGTTGCTCACAGTACGCACAAGGGCTTCGCAACCATGATTACCACTGCCACCATGATTATAAATAAAGGCTTTGCTCACAATACTTACCTCCCATAAACTCAAATGTTTTTAATTTCCCTTAAACTACGATAAACATATAAAATCAGTTTAACACAAAAATAACTTTTACATTTAATCGTAGAAAAAATAAGTTTTTGCATAAATCCATTTGGAATAAGCAAAAGACTATTAGTATCTATCAAATTAATAATTTCAAAAAATCGTTCTTTCAATAAATTATTTTTACAATAAAAAACCGAAAAATATATGTAATTGCTGATTAATTCATCAACGATATTTTTGTTAGTACCAAAATATCCATTAACATCAAGCAAAAATTTTTTATATCTGATATTAATGCATAGCTGAGAATAATAATCAATATCCTCGTCATTTACAAGTACAGTCGAATTTTCTGCTTCCTGACGATAAAAATAATAATTCTTATCATCAAAGTATAAGGTTTTAGCTTTTGCAATAACTCTTAAATAAAAATCCAAATCCTCAGCAAGCTTAAGACCTTCATCAAAACGAATATCCCCCAGAAAATCACGCTTAAAGATTTTTGCAACACAACAGCCATAAAGACCACATTTTTTCTGAACCTCGGCAAAATCAGGCACTATATCTTCAAGATTAACAATCTGTTTAGTAAACGGAGTATTAACATCAATTCTTTTATCAGAGTTATCCCAGAATTTCTGATAACCGCCAACAACAAGGTCAACCCTGTTGTTTTCAATACACTCATAAAGATTTTTCAAAAAATCCTTATGTATTTCATCATCACAATCAATAAAGGTCAGATACTCTCCCTGAGCCATATCAATACCGACATTGCGTGCATGGGAAACCCCTTGATTTTCAATATGAACAGCTTTAAAGCGAGAGTCAAGCAGGCAATATTCATCACATATACTACTCGACAAATCAACAGAACCATCATCTATCAGCAAACATTCAAAATCGCTAAAGCTCTGATTTACAATCTGATTAAGAATTATTTTCAAGTAGCGTTCTTTATTATACACAGGGATTATCACACTTATTTTCATATATGCACTCCTATATTTATTGACTACTTTTGCCCCTCTCAAGACTATCTTTGATAATTCTTTGCAAATACTCAATTTTGCTAAAATCAGCATCCTTATAGTATGCTGAAGCAGCAACCAAGGCATTTCTTGTATAAACAGCATTTGTTTCAAACAAATCTCTAACAATAGGCATACCTTTACTATCAGCAAACTGGCATATAAAAGTTATTGTGGTTCGTGTATTTCCTTCTCTAAATGGATGTATTTTCCATAAATCAGCCAGATCCTTTGACAATTTCTCTGACTGCTCATCCAAGGACATTTTATGCCATTCTCTGTTATTCATTCTTGTTAGAATTAAATTAGCAAAATTAACAATTTCATCAACCTTTGCGTACTCAACAGACATATATCCTAAAATAGGCTCTTCCTTTTCAATTTCAATAGTTCTTATTTTCCCTGCCCGTTCATATATATCACCAAATATAAATCTGTGGAACTCACAAAAATGCTTAAAATCATATTTACCACTAATTGGTGCAATAGATAATTCATGAATAGCATTGCAGGAAAATTCAACCTCTGCAATATCTAATTTAGAACTATCACGAATATTTAATTTATTTATTAAAACATTACTATCTTTATAACAATAGGGGTCTAACACTTATTTATCCTCTTTTACCTTATATTTTTTATAAAGTACCTGTTTTATATCTTCGCCAGTAATATCGCCATTTTTTTCTTTTTCAACTAACTTTAAAAATTCATCAGATGGTTTAATACCATCTAATTGTACAACACCTATTGCGTAATCCCATGCCTGTTCGTTTGTCATAAATCCATATTCTCCTCTCAATGTGAAGATAGCTATATTATTTCCGACTAACAATCAAAAACACTACTTTTTTAATTTTACCTCGTATTAATCTTATAAATAAGTCGGCTCTGTTGCCATTTCATAAGATAAAGCTGTATTTTAAGCTTTATCGAACCCTTTACCATTTTGAAATCCTTAAAAGCCGACCTCATATAGTCAGATTTAAGTATATCATCAATAGCCTTTACTGCATCATCTTCAGACCTTCCTGATTCCATCCCTATACAGTTACAGGCATAATATATCATATGCAGCTTTAGCTGTCTTGAAAAATCATAGTCCTTTATATTATCAAAATATTCGTGCAAATGGCGGTTCATTGTACAGTAAACCTCCCATGCACCCTTACGATAAGATGTTGTAATAGTACCAAAATTCTGATAATAGTTATAAAGTCCCTCACCCTTCATATAATAAAAGCTGTTACACCTATAACCCATAATTGCACTGAATATATTATCCTCAGACCACTTTACTTCTTCATCAAAAGTAAGTCCGATTTCTCTGAGAAATTCTGAATTATATATGCAATGCCACACTGAAAGCAAAGGACCGTAATCAATACTTTCACGCATAATAAGGTTTGGAAAAATATCGCTTACAATTTTCTCTCTGCTATAATAACCGCCATCAATATCAAGAGATTTCAGATATGAACTGCCGTCAGCATTAATTCTCGTATAGTCTGCCATTACAAAATCAACCTTGTTTTTCTCAGCTATACTAACCATTTTTTCGTACATATCAAGCGAAACATCATCATCTGAATCCACAAAACCCATATATTTTCCGCTTGCAATCTTCATACCAGCATTTCTGGCACTACTAAGACCACCATTTTTCTTATGTACTACCTTTATTCTGTTGTCAGACTTCGCAAGCCTGTCGCACATTTCAGGACAACTGTCAGGAGAACCGTCATCAACCAGAATAATCTCTATATTTTTCAAGGTCTGATTAACCAGACTGCTTACACATCTGTCAAGGTATTTTTCAACCTTATAAACAGGAACTATTATACTTATTAAACATTTATCAGTACTCATAATCAATCCATATTCTTAAACTGTTTTTTACGCCTGAATCCGAGCATTACACCTGCCGGGAACATCAATACCGTAAGTGGTTTATTATTAGACTTTTTTAAATAGCTTAAATTACCGCTGACCGATGCCAATGCTATCATCTGCATAGCCGTAAAGCATTTTTGCTTAAATCCCTGCTGTACAAGAAGATTTTGATTATGCATCATAGCAAACCCCATAGGGTTATTTTTTACAATACGGTCATTTTTGGTCATACCGTCCTCAAGATATTCGCATACATACAGCTTTTCCTTTCTCCAGCGAACCTTATATCCGTCCATTGACATTTCATAAAGTCCAAGCTGTTCAGGAGCAAATTTTTCAGTAGGCCAGCATTGAAACGGATATTTTTTCAAATATTCCACCCTGTGAGCCTCACACATATCCATATTTAAATTATACTTTTTACGCTCAATATGGCTTGCATCAATATATCCAAGCTTTGGGTCAACTATAGGCTCCTGATCCTTTACATATTTTCCGTCTGGATAGCTTTTTGCAAATCCGACACCAGCAATCATTTTATTATCCTCAATTTCTTCAATCCAGCCTATTACCTTTTCAACTGCGTTTTCAAGCAGATAATCGTCAGAATCAAGAATCATAAACCAATCTGTACTTGCCTTATTAATACCAGAATTTAAAGCTCTTGGAATACCTACATGGGAAAGCTTGTTATAAACAATGTTAAATCCATTATCATTTTTCTGCCATTCGCTGATAAGCTGTTCGGTACCGTCTGTAGAACCGTCATCAGTAATTACCCATTCAAAATTCTTATTGGTCTGCTTTCTGAGTGACTCATAGGCTTTACCAAGTATGTAAGCACGATTATATGTTGCTGTATGTACTGTTAATTTTATCATATTATCACTCAACCCCTATTCATAATCTCATACAGCTTTTCAACTTCATTTTTATTTGAATAATCTGTATTTTCAGTATTTACGATAAGCCTATTCATTAAATCAGCATTATTGAGGATTTTACATATACCCTCTGCACATTCCTTATTATTCATAGGCACTATTATTCCGTCAAAGCCGTCTGTAAGCTGAGAGGCAGAGGTGGCATATTTTGTGATTACAACAGGCTTATTTAAAACCTGAGCCTCATGCACGCTTACACAATTACCCTCATAGCGTGATGGCTGTACATATAAATCACAAGCTTTTATATATGGATAAGGATTATCCTTTTTGCCAAGTATAATCACATAATCCTCCATATTATATTCTTTGATTTTACTAAGAATAAGCTGTTCATCTCCGCCAAAGCCTATAATATACCATTTTACATTCAAGCCCCTACTGCGGATTATTTTACATATTTCAGGTACATTATCAAAATTTTTAGCCTCGCAAAATCTGCCAATAGACAAAAGCTTTATGCAATTATTATCAAATTCGCTTTCAGCATTAAATTCCTCAGCCTGCTTCATAATAAATTCAGACGAAATAATATTGTCAAATCTTAATATTTTATCTCTTAATGTTGGAAACTTACTGCAAAAGCCCTCGGTACATTTATCTGAAATCGAGGCAATATAATCATATGCAGACCACATCTTCAGCTCTGATTCAACATCAATATCAATTCTTGCATAATCAGTATGAATCCAGGCAATTTTTGTATTTGCATTAGACTTTTCAGATACAAAGTAATGCGGTGTAAGATAGCTTATGGCAATATCATAGCTGTCATTCAATGCAGGCATAAATCTGTATGTATATTTATGGCTGTACTCAATGGCAACATTACTTGCATTGATATTATGCTTTTTTGCATATTTATTTGACTTACTTCTGCCCTTAAGCCTGCCATAAGCCATTCTGAGCTTACCCTTTTTAATTATATCTGCAAGAGGAACAGCAAGGCACGCACAATCAGAGGATTCCGATAATACATTTACCTCTTTTGGAATAAGGTGCATAAGCTCACCCTGATGACGCATAAGAAATAAATCTACCTCAACTCTGCTGTAATCAAAGCTGTACAGCATTCCGAGCAAGGCTCTTTCTGCTCCGCCAAGCTCCAGAGCGTGAGAAACAACAAGTATCTTCTTTTTATCCAAAAGTAAGTCACCCTTTTCTGAGATTTGTACCTAATAGCCTGTGTATTGGCTTTGTAAGAATACTTCTGATAATATTTTTACGGCTCATCCAGCTTTTAGCAAACCAATGAATACTGTATGTATTTTCTGTTTTATTTAATCTTCCTGTAGGGTCATCATACGGATTAAAATAATCTGACGGATAAACCTGAATGCCGTTGATATTCTGCTTTTTGCCGTTAGCAACAAGTCCTGCCTTTATCAAAGCTCTTGTATTTAATATCGGACAGCCAACCGTTCCGTTTTTGCCGTCAAGCAAATCATCATACTCATCAAGCATCATTTTTACTATTTGACCATGCTTTTCTGCACCAAATCCAACACCTGTATTTACATATTCATCAGTTTCAAAACCGAAAAATGCCTGATTTTCAAGCAAATCATCTATAGGCTTTATTATTTCAACATCTACATCAAAGTACAGTCCGCCCTCATTATATATTATAAGAAGTCTTGCATAGTCGCTTAAAAAGGCAAATTTTTTGGTTTCATAAGCCATTTTTGTATAAGGATTTTGATTTATATCAAAATTGTCCTCATTCCACTCAATGATTTCATAATCAGGACAATATTTTTTCCAGCTTGCTAAACATTTTTCAGCCTTTTTAGGCTTTTCTCCCCTGCCAAACCAGCAGTAATGAATTTTTTTAGGTATCATAATTACCACCCTGTGAAATCATTGTAAATTAAGGTAATAAAACAAAATTTTAACTTTTTGGTTTTGCCTTAAATTTTGTATATAAACTCAATAATGCTCCAAAAGGTACTGCAAGTACAGTTAGTGCCTTTTGCGGAGATTCCTTAATAAAATTGCTGTTTCCTGCAATTATACAGCTTGATACATAGTGAATACAATCAACAAACAGCTTTTTATTGCTGTCAGGATACTGCATACATATCTTTCTCAGAAATGCAAATCCCTTTGGATTTTTGTAGTACTGTTTCCACATTGTCGCTGTTGAACCGTCATTCTGATAATCAACATTACAAACTACTTCATTCAGCACCAGCAATTTATATTCCTGATCGCATAAAATATATTTATATGACAGACCTACATATCTTTCTCCCTCAAACTCAGGATATTCAGGATATTTATTCATAATCTCTGTGCGATATATAAGCTTTTTATCTCCCTGACCACCGTTTTTGTAATAGCCCGTCAAAGTCGTTTCCACTAAATTCTCAGGAAATCCCTTGCCAATTATCCTGCCATTCATATCAGAGTCAAGTGCCAGCATTCCTGCGTATTTTTCAGAACCATGTGTCTTCCAAAATTTTACTATTTTTTCTACACCGTCATCAGGCATCATATCATCGGAATCAACGCAGGTATTAAGCTCGGTATCTATATTTCTATAGGCGGTATTGTGTGCAGAATGCATTCCGCCATTTTTCTTATATATGTACCTTATTTCAAAACCGTTATCTCTGCTCTGCCATTCCTTTACAAGCTCAGCTGTATTGTCTGTTGAGCCGTCATCAACCACCAGCCATACAAAATCCTTACAGCTCTGACGGCAAAGACTTTCATAGGTTCTTGTAATAGTATGTGCCCTGTTATATGCAGGTGTAAAAACCGTAAGTAAAACATCAGCCTTTTTTGTACTCATTCAAATAAAACTCCTCAAGCCATTTTGCATTGCTTACTATATCGTATTCAGCCTTTACAAGCTGAGATTTCATATTGCTTTTCTTATAATTCTCAGTTCTTGATATAATTTCCTCTGCCCAGATTTCAGGCTTTTCCTTGTTTGAAATTGAAACAACATTATCAGTAATAACACATTGCTGTGGAATTTCTGAGGAAATAAAACATAAATTTCCTGCCGCCTGATTTTCCATAACTGTTACTGAAATACCCTCATATACTGACGGAAATACAAATACATCAAAGCATTGTGCCACTCTGTAAACATCATCTCTTAATCCGAGGAAAATAACCTTATCTTCAAGATGCTTTGCCTTAACAACAGCCTTTGTCTTTTCCTCAAGCGGTCCACCCTTGCCGACAAGTAACAAAACTGCATTTTTCTTCCTTTTAAGTATCTGCTCAAATATATTGACAAGATACTCATGGTTTTTTGCCATAATAAATCTGCCGACATGTCCGACAATATATTTATCTTCAAGCCCAAGCTCCTTACGAATTTCTCTGTCTGTATCAGGTGAATAGATGAATTTATCTGTGTCGATCGCATTATTAAGCTGAATACATTTATCAAAATTCTTTTTTCCATATAACCACTTACCTGCCTTATCTCCGCAGGTAAACATATGAGTAATATGTGGGAGCATTTTTCGCTTGAAATAGTTTCGTACTATCATTTTTAAATCATACTCATGCGGATAACTGTGAGCATGACATATTCTGACAGGTACACCAAGCTTTTCCGCTTCCATAAAGGCAAAATATCCAAGCTCTGACATATGAGAATGAATTATCTTATATTCTGTGTGTTCACTAAAGAATTTCTGAAGCTGCTTTCTATACGCACCAAAATTTTGTGGATGTATCGGAATCATTCGGAATATTCTTCCGCCCAATGCCTCAATTTCATCATCATATGCACCTCTTTGCTCACGATGCACCATAAAATCAAACTGGACTTTTGTGCGGTCAATCTGACGATAATAGTTCATTACCATTGTTTCAGCTCCGCCTCTATCCATTATTGTAAACATATTCAGCACACGAACAGGCTCTGACAACTTTATCACTCCGTTTTTTACTGCTATAAAACAAACGTACTTTATCTACGGCTCATAAGAAAATCTATGACCTTAGTTAATAGATAAACTCCTGCTGACATTTTATATTTTGCCATAAAATAATAAACCTTCCAATATATCGGAAAATATTTTAATTCAAGATACTTATATGCATTAATATATCTTTTTTCTTTTAATATGCTCTTAATATTCTTTATTTTTTCAAGTGCAGTCATATCACTATGTACCAAGTTCAATGACAGATGAAAAACACCTATAGCAATACGATTATAGAGCGACAGCTGATACATCTCAGGACATTTATTACAGTCTATGTAGGACTGCATTTCTTTGTATAAATTCTGCCACTGTGAATACAATTTTTCACGATAGCTTACTGTCTGCGAGCCTGAATTATCTTTTCTGTAGTGATACCATGGCTTATTTATAAAAACAGCTGAATTTACAAAGCCAAATACCTCAAGATTATATAATCCATCCTCACAGGAGCCTACCTTTTTTAAATCAACAAATTCTGCATTTGCCTTTCTGATAACCTCAGATTTATAAAGCTTACCCCATACCGGAACAATACATTCACCATTCTCAGGTCTTGCAAGCTCCTCTTTATAAAGTCCCAGAAATCTTCTGTGTAACCTCTGACTTACCGCATTTTTATCAAAATATATTTTATCCTCATCAAATATCTGCTTAACTGCTGACAAGCTTCCAAATTCACGAACATATGTCCACATTACAACATCAACATTATTTTCAATAAGCTCATTCAAGGCACTTTCACAGGTATTTTCATCAAGCCAATCATCTGCATCTGCAAACATCAGATAATCTCCGGAAAATATTTTCAAAGCATTATTTCTTGCCTGAGATGCACCGCTGTTTTTCTGATTTAAAACTTTTATTCTGTTATCATCAGATGCATGCTTTTCCAAAATCTTCAATGTATTGTCTGTAGAACCGTCATTCACAACAATAATTTCAAGATTTTTATAGGTCTGATTTATAAGACTATCAAGACATTTTGATATATATTTCTCAGCATTATAAGCCGGAATTATTATACTGATGATTTTTTCTGAATTGCTTATCACTTAATCCAACCCCATAACTGCATCTGCAAATAGAAGAATACAAGATATAATCCAACAACACCATAGAACATTGTCTGATGCATATTCTTATCAAAGAAAGTGCGTATCTCCCATGGCAATAAAATATAGCTGAACAAAGAAAAATAAATAGGCAATCTTCCTATATATATTCCACTCGTTACCATAGCAACAAGATAAAATCCCATAGAAATCAGCGACATATTAATAGAAACCTTTATGATTTCAGGAGCATCCTCAGGTATTTTCTTTCTGAAAATAACAGCAAGTACTGCTGGTATAGAATAGAAAAATACTCTCTGATAGCTTGTACCTGTATCAGCATTCATCTGATTGACCGCATAACCATAGTTTGTATTTTCAAGTGCCGAGTTCATAACATTTGTAAATTGTCCAACAAATACAACCGCTAAAACAAAAGCTCCTAAAATAACCATAGTTTTTTTGTTAAATGGCTCACCCAATGCAATAAGATATAGTGGAATCGTCAGCATTGCTGATTCGTGAAAGGTTGACATTATCAAAGCAACCGCAATAAAAATAATTTTACCTGATAAATTTTTACGCATTAAGAATGGAAAACAGGCGAAAACAACTGCAACAGCTAAAAACTGACGCATACCATTCATCATCCACGAGAAAAAGTCAGTTGAGGCAAAATAGAAAAACGCACACCAAACAACATCAGATGTATATTTGCTGTAAACATATGCCATACTTATGCCTGATATTGCAGCAATGGTAAGTAACCAGAAATCTACATTTCCGCCACATAATATTTTTATAATAAAATTAAATATAACAAAGCCCTTTTCTCTCTGAACTGCACCAAGATACGATGTTAATCCTGAAACAGAGGTTGGAAGCTCATTAAAACCATCTACATAAACGAAAGTATCTGCAAAACCAGCTTCCGCTCTGTTACCAGCAATAATTATCATAGGCAGAAATATCAATATTGCCATACCTATTTTAATACGATAATCTTCGCCCTTGCTGTAATCAAGGGGAGCATTGACTTCGCTATGCTCTGCCGCAAAAATCTTCTTCTTACCCGCAATATTGTTACCTAAAATAAGCAGTATAAAAAAATACCACATATAACAATCAAAAAAAGATTGTATCATACTCCAAAACCTCTATCTAAAAATTACACTGATTGTCTCATTTACAACTGCATATTTATCAAAATTATCTTCCATATGTTTTCTGGCGGTAATTCCCATATCAACCCTTTGTTCATATGGCAATTCTATAAATTGCTTTAATTTTTCATATAAATCCTCTCTGTCCTGAACCTTGGCTAAATATCCACTTTTTCCATCAATCACAGCTTCCATACATCCATGAATATTGCTTGTTATAATAGGTCTGCCAATAGCGGCACTTTCAAGAAGAGTATTCGCCATTCCCTCATGGTAGCTTGGTAAAACTACACAGCTACATTCCTTTATAAAGGGAACAACATCCTTTTGAAATCCATAATAATGAATTAAGCCCTTGCTTTCAAGCTCGTTTACTTTGCCTTCGTACTCATCTTCATAAATTCCAATAAACTTAAATTCCAGATTATTATACTCATTATTGAGCTTTTCAATAGTGTAAAAAAGTTCATCTACACCTTTTTCACGCATAATTCTTGCAAAAAACAAAAATGATATTTTGCCATTCTCTTCCGGATACTTAGTAAATGAAAATCTCTCAAGATTAACACCCGCACCATTCAAAACATATGTCTGCTCAGGTTTGAAGATTTTCATATCTATCAAAGTTTTTTGATTTCCCTTATTTTCGAGGAATACTACCTGTACCTTATTCATAAGATATTTATACATTGCTGAAGAAATTGTCTTTACAATTCCGCCATTAAAAAATGCTGAACCAAGACCGGTAATATTACAGTAACATGGGATATTACAGATTTTGCAGGCTAAGGCACCATATGTATTACACTTAATTGTAAATGTAATAACCTTGTCTGGTTTTTCTGCTTTAAGTAAATTTATATAATCCTTGATTAATAATATATCAAGAAAAGGATTAATTGCTCGTCTGTCCATATGCGGTTCAAAAACAAGTCTTGCACCAAAGCTTCTCAGCTCATCCATATAAAACTTTTCGCCCTCAGGAATAGAAATTACAACTTTATGATTTTTAGACAGTTTCTGAATAAGCTCCCTTCTGAAAACCCTAAGAGTAAGATAATGGTTTGAAAGAATAAGAATTTTCATATAATCTCATCAACCTTTTCAGCAATTTCTTTTTCTGACATCTGTCCTGTACCGCCTTCAACTACACCATCGTGCTTAAACACACTAACAACAGTTAAAAACAAACATTTAATATCAAACCAAAAGCTTATCTTTTCATAATAAATTTTGTCCATCTGAACCTTTACCGGTATAGGCAATTCATCTCTGCCATGGGTCTGTGCCCAGCCTGTAAGACCAGGTCTGAGTGCATTAATATTGTACTTATCTCTTTCCTCAATCAAATCAAACTGATTCCATAGTGCAGGACGAGGACCAATAACCGACATATCTCCTTTAAAAATATTGAAAATCTGAGGAAGCTCATCAAGGCTTGTTTTTCTAAGAAACTTTCCAACAGATGTAATATATTGGTCAGGATTCTGCAATAAATGAGTAGGACAATCCTTTGGGGTATCTGTTCTCATAGTACGAAATTTAAGTATATAAAAGTGAGATTTGTCCTTACCAACTCTTTTTTGCTTAAAAAATATCGGTCCAGGACTTGTAAATTTTACAATCATACAAATAGGAAGATAAACAACCGACAAGAATATTATAGCCATAAGAGAACAGAAAACATCAACTATCCTCTTAAAAAATCTATTGTAAAAAGAATTCACCCTGTTATTCATACAAATTTCACCTAATCCTCAAACAAACTTCAATGTACCAATAAAGGCATATCACACCTAATTATATTCCTAAGTATTATATCATAAAAAAGCAGATAAAACAACATTTCAAAACAAAATTCCAGTAAGTATTTAAAAATCCAAAAGAGATTGACAAAAAATCAGTATTGCAATACAATAAGAAGTATCAAAATTACTATAAAAAACATTATTTAGATTAATTATTTACAGAACATAGAAAGGATATAATATATGAAGAAACATATTATTATTACATTAATCATAATAGAATTGATAATTCTGATAATATTGACCAATGGAATTTACTGCGATAATCATCTTGAAACAAAAAAATATAATATGACATCTGATAAAACAACTGCAAATCTTCATTTTATTGTTGTTGCAGATCAGCACAATAATGAGATTGGAAAAAACAACTCAAAATTAATAAAAAAAATAAAAGCAGAAAAACCGGATTTTATTGCTGTATGCGGAGATATGGTGACACGAGGAATTAACAATGATGACATAATGAAAGAATTTCTGACAGAGGCAGCAAAAATCGCACCAACATATTGCGTACTTGGTAATCACGAAAGGGATATGATGAATGAAACCGATGAGGTTGATATTCCAGCTGATATAAAAAATGCAGGTGCAGTTTTATTGGATAATGAAATTATAGAATTTGAAAAGAATGGAGAAAAAATTCTTATAGGAGGATTAACAGACTATCCATTTTATGATAATGAAGCTCCTGACTATGATAATCCTCATAGATATTTATGGGATGAGATAAATGAAAAAGCAAAAAACAAATTTACTGTTTTACTCCATCATCAGCCAGAATTTATCAGAAGTAATCTTAATGACAGTAATATAGATCTGGTATTATGCGGTCATACTCATGGCGGATTGGTAAGAATACCATTTTTAGGAGGACTGCTGGCACCAAATCAAGGTATATTTGCACCATATTATAGCGGACTATTGCCAAAATATACAAAAGGAGAATACGACTTTAACAACACCAAAATGATAATTACTTCAGGTGTCGGAAATCCAAGTCGTATTCCCCGTATAAATAATTGTGTTGAAATGACGGTTGTCAATATTAATTAGTTTTTTTACTATCTACTTTATTTGTAAAATAATATAGACAATAACATATGCAAATAATGAAAAATAACGGCTGTATAGCTATAACATATTTATTGATAATCTCTGTAAACATCAATAACATTGTAAATCCTATAACAACTAATTGCATAAAGGTGAATGTTAAATTGTTTTTCGGATTCAAATTTAGCATTTTAAACCTATTTTTAAAATTAGTAAACAAAAAGAATATGGTGGTTAATAAATATATCAATGACTGAAAAAGTGCAAGTATAAAAAACAAATCAATATATGAGTCTGATTTTTTAGCATAATCATCTCTGCACATAAGTATAGGATAATCAAAACTTCTCCACATATTAAAAAACTTTCCTAATATTAATTTAAAAAGTTTATGTTTGTTCTTTATTAAATCTGAATATCTATCCTTAACTAAGTTTTTTTGATAATCATTAATCTGTTGCTGGGTGAAATCATCAGGATATGCATTTAATGTATGAGCATCTTCAAGTGACCAGCCTGCAACAGTATCTGCATTACTTCCAACATATAAAGTCCAGAACACCGCATTTCCAACATTCTTATTTTTACATTCTGTAAGATTATCTAAAACAACATTAAATATACTTGTTCCTATTATCAAAACTAAAATAAGACAAACTATTCTGGACCCTTTTAATGCAACATTTTTTATAACAGAATATTTATCCTTTTGTAATATAAAACAAATAATATATGCAATATATAAAACATATCCTGTCGAATTAACCTTTAATGAAAAAAACACGAAAATTGAAAAAATTAAAAACACCAATGATTTTTTTAATGTACTATCACATTTCGGTAATATTCTAAAATAAAGCCAAATAGATAAACTCATAAAAAACAAGAATGCAATTTCATGTGTTATTACCTGATTTAAAAGCAACTGTGATGGATTTAATAAAATCAAAACTGCAACCACAAAAATAATATTTTTATTAAATATATGAGCAACTGTATTGTACAATAACGCTATAGAAATACTGATTATTACAGCTAAATATACCGATATTACTATATGAGAATGTCCAAAAAATATTGTAATAGGCAACAAAAATACTGCATACCAAAACACATGTGGGAATTCCAACAGCACCTCACTTGGTGATATTGTATGCCCATTCTGTGCAACTTCACAAGACCAATTCACATACCAATCCATATCAATACTGTTATCTAAACAATTAAAATTCAAAATAAAAGTAATAACTAATTTAGATAATAGCGATATTATAAAAACGATTAGAGATAATTTAAAAATAGAAGCTTTATCAATTACATTATTTATAAGTTCAAATCTTTTTCTTTTATGTAATACAAAACAAACACTAACAATAATCCCCACAATCATACAAACAGCTAAACTAAGAATTGGATTGCTTGTAAGGAAGGATAAAAAATACTTTGTTTCAACTAATAAAATTGCACCAGATAAAAAAATAAACAATAAATTAATTAAAACAGTTATAGAAATCTTTTTCATATTGCACCTCTATTAGAATTTTATATTTGATAATTCTTATTAATATACATCATTTCTAATTTTATTTTATTGTAATTCTACACTAATTTTTTTATTATTGGAATTATTTTCATAATTGCAATAATAATCAATGAAATTAATAATACTAATATAGAAAGCAACGGTACAGATATTACAGCATTAAATGACAATACATTTAGTCCAAACAGCTTATCCAGCATATCTAAAACAAACATATGAACCAGATATACACCTAAACTGCAAGCGACTATTTTGTCTATAACTATACTTACGGTATTATTAAGCTTAATTTTTACTAATTCATATTTAGCAAATACAAATACCGCCACTGCCTCAAGCATAACAAATACACTAAAATTACTGTAAAATATATCTGTTGCTTTACCAGCAGAAACAGAAAAATAATCTGTAAGCAAAAATGTTGCAGCAAAACCTACAATTCCTAATATGTAAATTAATACTCTGATTTTTTTATTCAATTCAACTTTTGAAAGATAATATCCTAAAACAAAATAAAACACATAACCAATTGCAAAGGTAAAGTCAATATCATCTAAAATACGCTGAGCAATATCTGCAAAAATACAAAGCACTGAAATCTGAGTCTGGTTACATATATAAATAATGTCAGGCAGAATAAAACTGAAAATTAATGACAGTATTAGAAAATATTTCACAATTTTCTTGTTCTCAATGAAAGCACGAAGAATTGGTAAAATAAGGTATAAACCAACCAACATATATAAGTACCACATATGAAAATGACCCAAAAACATTAGTTCCAGCTTTTCGATTATTCTGCCTTCCTCCTGAGAGTCAAATACAGCGTAAAAAAGCGACCATATCCATAAAACTACCAATAAATTTAGAATTTTTGAAATCAACTTTTTGCTTGTAACATTTCTTTGTGGATTCAGCATTAATGCCCCGCTTATCATAACAAATATCGGAACTGCAAAACGCACACCGCTTGTATATAAATTGAACATATGCCAATCAAAAATGCCCACTTGCACACTAAACAGTTTCTGAACTCCAGTATGAATAAACACAACCGCTATCATTGCAATTAAACGCAGATAATCTAAATAGATAACCCTATTTTTATTCATTTTCTTTTATATTCCTTTCTGATAATAATTAGAAAAATGTTCCTTATATAACAACATCTTTAGAAAAACAGAGATTATTATTTCTTTTTTTAAAAATGAACCTTGAAACCAAACCATTTACTATGTACGAAATAAGAATAGCAAATATTATTGCTAAAACATTAATTTTTTATTAACAATACGAATATAAAAAATGTAAATTGCAGAAAGTTTTGATTAGATAACTGCTTTTTAATCATTTTTCCAATTATATTATAATTAAAATACAAACTATAGGAAATAAGAATATATATGTTTTAAAAATATTACTATTTTTTCTGATAAAGTATATATCCTACAAAAACTCAACACTCTTCTTATCAATAATCCTATTATTGTAGAAACGACATAAACAATAAATGCGATAAGTAATAGATTTAAAACAAATAAAACACTATTCTTATCTGCTAAAAAGGCAAATTTTCCCTTTTCAAAAATATTTCTCACATATGTATTGTCACTTATTAAATAAACAAAAAATGAACTGCTTGAAATGTTGAAAATTAATTTTTTATATTTTGATATTTTTAATTTTACAAAAAACATATAGATGCTAATACCATAAATGGTGCATTATATGAACATACACCTAAACCTCCTAATGAATTAAAATAATATTCAGATAAGTAATTGTTAGCGATATAAAATAATAGAGATAACGCCGTAAATCCTAAGTATTTAATTAAATAGATATATTTTTTAGTTGAAAAATCAAGTGCATACTTTCTAATATATCCACCACACAAATATAAATATATAAACCAAATTAAACTAAATCCATTTTCTATGCCTAAATCAAGTGTTCCATTAATTTTTGAAATAAAATCAAAAAAAGATAATGTTATAAAACCTATAAATAGAATAAGCTTTAATTCATTCTTTCCAGTACTCAAAATCGCTCTGTTTAATAACGGCATAAAAAAGAACAAACAGAAATAACAAGTAAAGTACCAATATGAATTTGAAATTATGGGGAAAAACGAAAAAATCAGACTTGCAAAACTTAACGAGTAGTTAGTAAACAGTTTAATTCCAAGTGCAATCGCTGTGGAACATATAAAAACTTCTATCCATAAATTAATAATTCTGGAATACCTATGTTTTGTATATAAACACACATATCCTGAAATCAGGCAAAATAAATTCACACATACCAAACATATTACTTCTAAAATATTGGCAATATAATAATTTGCAGTATTTGGACAAACATTATCTAAAATACCACCATGGAAAAGTAAATGATGTACTACTATCATAAACATTGCTACTATTCTTAGTAACTCTATTCCCATATTTCTTTCAGAATTTTTATTAAGCGTTTTTGCTATTTCCATAAATTTATCCTTACCCCAAAACCAGCTTTGCAGTATCAACCGACTCCTTTGCATCTCTGCAATAGTAATCAGCTCCGATTTTCATTGCATATTCCTTAGTCAGTACTGCACCACCAACAAATACAATACATTTACTGCTGCCGTCAGGATTTTGAAGCTCTTTTCTTGCCCTGACAAGCTTTATTGTTTCTTCCATACTCTTTAATGTTGTTGTCATCAGAGCTGAAAGTCCTATCATTTTTATATTCTGCTCCACCGCTGTATCAACTATCAGCTGTGGGTCAACATCTCGTCCTAAATCTACTACTGTATATCCATAGTTATCAAGCAAAACCTTTACAATGTTTTTGCCTATATCGTGAATATCACCCTTTACGGTTGCGAGTATGATTTTGCCTTTGCTTACCTGTTCACCACTTGTTTTGGACAGGTAATTTTTTATTACATCAAAACATTCCTGAGCGGTGTTCGCACTCTGTATAAGCTGTGGCAAAAAGATTTTGTTTTTTTCAAAGTCTTCACCAACCTTATCAAGTGCAGGTATCAGCATCTCATTTACTATCACCATTGGGTCTGTACTATCATCAAGCAGTTTTTGTGTTACCGCTGCACCCTCACTTTTAAGACCATTATAAACTGCTGTAAATATGTCAACATCTGCGGTCTGTTTTACAACAGGAGCAGGAGTTGAGTCATTATAGGCATTTATAAATTCAAGAGAGTTTTTATCTATATTTGAAAGCACCCTATATGCACGAACTGCACCGGTCATTGATTCGATATTCGGATTGATAATAGGAAGGTCAAGTCCCTCCTCCATTGCCATAGTAAGAAATGTTCTGTTTACAAGCTCTCTGTTTGGCAAACCAAATGAGATATTTGAAACACCAAGTACAGTTTTACAGCCAAGCTCTGTTTTAACTCTGTGCAAAGCCTTAAGCGTTTCCTGACAAGCCTCCTGCTCAGCCGAAACAGTAAGTGTAAGGCAATCTATATAAACATCCTTGCGACTGATTCCTATAGCCTCTGCTCTCTCTACAATTCTCTTTGCAATTTCAAATCTTCCCTCAGCAGTTTTTGGAATACCTCCCTCATCAAGGGTAAGTCCTACAACTGACGCACCATATTTTTTTACAAGCGGAAGTACATTGTTCAGGCTTGCTTCTTCACCATTTACCGAATTAACAATCGGCTTTCCGTTATAGTGACGAAGTCCTGCATCTAAAACATCAGGCTTTGTAGAGTCAATCTGCAAAGGGGCATCGCACACACCTTGAATGGCTTTAAGTACCCTTACCATCATAGTTTTCTCATCAATCTCAGGATGACCAACATTTACATCAAGGATTTCAGCTCCGCCATTTACCTGAGAAAGTGCCTGAGTAAGTATATAATCTATATTATTATCTACAAGAGCCTGCTTAAACAGCTTTTTTCCTGTAGGGTTAATTCTTTCACCGATAATTCTTGGTCCGTTAATTTCAACAACTGTGCTTGCACTGCAAACGCAGGTATCAATCATTTTCACCTGTGGCTGATATTTTTTATCTTTGAGCATATTTACAATTTCAGAAATATATTCAGGGGTTGTACCACAACAGCCACCAATGATTTTTACACCATATTTAAGCAAGGCTTCGACACTTTTCGCAAAGTCGGCAGGAAAAACATCATATTCGTTGCTATTAGGGTCCGGCAAACCTGCATTTGCCTTAATAACAATAGGTAAATCTGTGTATCTGGAAATTTCAGATACAACAGGTTCAAGCTCATCAGGACCAAGAGAACAGTTTACACCTATTGCATCAACACCAAGTCCTTCTAAGGTAAGGGCGGCACAGGCAGGCAAAACACCAGTAAAGGTGCGTCCGTTTCTTTCAAAGGTCATTGTAGCGATAATAGGCTTATCGGAATTTTCCTTTGCCGCAAGCACAGCCGCTTTCAGTTCAAATAAATCTGTCTGGGTTTCAAAAACTATAATATCAGCATTTTTTCCTGCAATTATCTGCTGTTTGTAATACTCATAAGCCTCATCAAAGGTTAAAGCACCAGCAGGCTCAAGCAACTGACCTATCGGACCTAAATCAAGAGCAACAAGAGTATTTGTGCCATCAACAGCCTTTTTTGCATTGTCTATGCCTGCGGTAATTATTTCTTCAACAGAGTATCCACAGTCTTTAAGCTTATATGCATTAGCACCAAAGGTATTGGCATAAACAATATCCGAGCCTGCATCAGCATAAGCCCTATGAAAGGATGCTATAAGCTCTGGGTGAGTAATATTAAGAGTTTCAGGCACATGGTCATAGCTTACGCCACTTTTCTGGATTAATGTACCCATAGCACCGTCAAGCATAATAAATTCTTTACTATTCAAAAAGCTCTTAAAATCCACAATGTTCACCATTCCTTCTGAATTTACATTTATCACGCATATTGCATACTGCACAACCACGCTTTTTTCTCTCAATGGGATTTTTAGAAAGTCCCAGAACAGCAGTCACCGACTTTGTCGGAATAAGCAAAAAGTTATCATTAGTAGTAAGACCGATTTTTCTCGGAGCATCAAGCAAACGCAGATAATCCATTTGCATATTAATAGGATAATCGCCATATCCTGGACTGAAACGAAAGGTCATATAATAGCCCTGATATTTTTCAGCAAGCAATTCATCAACCTTACAACACACCTGCTCAACGGCGACACTTGAAAAGCTGTCAAGCACAACCGCCCTTGCCATATCAGAAATCTGGTTTATACGAATCATTTTATCTATGTTATTGCCAAGAGTAGCACACATAATAACAGCTTTTTCGCAGCCGTCAAGATGACCTTCAATATCCTTGCCCTTTATAATTTCATCAAAAGGAAGGTCAAATTCTTTATATAAAAACTTAGGTTCAGCGGTAGAAAGTACAATTTTCTCGCACTCGTCCATAAGTCTGTCCATTCGATAATTTAATTGGATTCCTGCACCGCCAAGATAACGCACAGCTTCTCTGCGGTTTAATTTATCAAGTTTTATCATAACAGATTTACAACAGCCTCAGTAATTTTTGCTGCAACATATGGATTATTCATAGTATAGAGGTGAATACCGTCAACACCGTTTGCAATAAGGTCCATAATCTGTTCAACAGCATAAGCAATGCCTGCATCTCTGAGAGCTTCAGGCTTATTTTCATATTTCTGCAAAATTTTTGAAAACTTTGCAGGCAAACTTGCACCACTCATAGAAACCATTCTGGTAATCTGACTTTTATTAGTAATAGGCATAATGCCTGCTTCAATCGGAACATCAATTCTTGCAATTTTAGCTCTTTCCACAAAGCGGTAAAATGCATTATTATCAAAGAAAAGCTGGCTTATAAGGTGACTTGCACCGCTGTCAACCTTTGTTTTAAGATTAAAAATATCTTCAATCTCGTTTTCAGCCTCGCCATGAACCTCAGGATAGCACGCACCGCCAAGGTCAAAAAAGTCCTTAAACTCTGTTTTAGAATTAATATATTCACACAAATCGCTTGCATATTTAAAATCGTTTTTAGGGACAGCTCCCTCTATATAATCTCCACGAAGAGCAAGAATATTTTCAATACCGTTATTTTTGAGGTCAATTAAATTTTTGTCAATATCTTCCCTGCTGTTATTCACACAGGAAAGGTGTGCAACAGACTCGATACCAAAATCATATTTGATTTTTGAGGCAATTTCGCAGGTTCTGCTATGACCCACAGTACCACCTGCACCATAGGTGACACTAATAAAATCAGGTTTTAAGGCAGAAATTTCTTCAAGCTTGCTGTAAACTGATTCAATAGGAGAATCTTTTTTTGGTGGAAAAACCTCAAAAGAAAATACTGTTTTTTTGCTGTTAGTAAATAAATCTGTAATTTTCATTTATTACGAAACCTCTTAATTTAAAATTTGCATTTTTAGGATATTATATCATAAAACAGACAGGAACACAACACCTTTACAATGCTCAATTATATAAAGTAAATTCTCAAAGTAACTTCCACAATGGAAGTTGCGATAGAAGTTACCCTG
>JAKSRB010000024.1 GCA_024403825.1 Ruminococcus sp.
CAGACTATGACGCTATTGTCAAAACACGAAAAAAGGGATCCCAGGAGACTGCCAATTTCAGCAAATCTCTCGGAATCCCTTATTTTAAGCCTATTTCTGTACTTTTTTACTTGTTTCGTGACAGTAGGCATACCGTCTCCACATGTGCTGTATGTGGGAACATATCTACTGGCTGTATTTTCTTTACCTTATATTTACTATGCTTTACTATATATTCTAAATCTCGGCTTAATGTTTCTGGATTGCAGGAAACATATACTACTGTTTTTGGGGACATTTTTATTAGCGAATTCAGAAATTTTTCGTCACTTCCGGCTCTTGGCGGATCCATAAATACTACATCTGGCTTTTCTGTTTCTTCTGCTACTTCTTCCATAAATTCTCCTGCATCGCCTTTATATATCCTGATATTCTTTAAGTTATTCGCTTTTACATTTACTATGGCATCCCTTACTGCTTCTCCATTCAATTCTACTCCGATTACTTTTCCTGCTCCTCTTTTTGCGGCTATTATTCCTATTGTTCCGATTCCGCAATATGTATCCAGTACTGTTTCTTCGCCTTTTAATCCTGCATATTCTATCGCTGTTTCATACAGCTTTTCTGTTTGTACTGGATTTATCTGGTAAAAGCTCTTGGGCGACATTCTGAATTTACAATCGCAAAGTACATCTTCTATATACCCCTTACCATATAGTATTTTTTGATTATCTCCCAATACCAGATTTGTATTATATGGGTTTACATTTTGTATTATTGTTGTTATCTCAGGAAACTGCTTTCTTATTGCTTTTGTGAAATTATTCTTTGATGGAAATATAGGACTCCCTGTTACCAGTACAAGCATTATTTCATTTGTTGCAAATCCTCGCTTTACAAGTATATGCCTTAAAAAGCCTTTTCCTGTGTCTTCATCATATGTTGTCATTCTGAATGACGGCATTAATTTCCTTACCGCTACTATTATTTTATCGGCTGTTTTATCTTCAATCTGACATTCATCTATTGCTACTATATTATGTGTGCCTGATTGATATACTCCTGAGATTATTTTTCCTTGGCGATTTGTCCTAAATGCCGCTTGTACCTTATTGCGGTAATTATATGGATTATCCATTCCAATTATTGGTTCAACTTTACAGAATTTTTTTAATAATCCATCAACTTTGTTTTGCTTGAATTTTAACTGCTCTGCATAGCTTAGGTTTTGTAACTGACAACCACCGCATTTTTTATATACTGGACAGCTTCCATTTTTTATATTCTCTTTGCTTTTACTCATAATTACTCCTGTTTATTTCATATTTTACTTTAAATATCTTTGGCTGAAATTTTTCATCACGATGTTTTTCTACCATATGCGTAAAATCTTCAACATAAAAATCAGCTTGATTACACATAATTGCAAATTCTAAATCAAAATAACTCCAATGATAACCGCTATACTTAAATCCATTTCTTTCATAGAATTTCCATCTTTTAATTCGTTGATTGCTATTTTCTGCATTTTCATCAAGATATTCAAGGTCAAGCATTATTTGCTTATCACTATATATTTCATTCAGCTTTTTTAGAATTGCACTTCCATAGCCTTTTGAGCGTTTTTCTGGTACAATAGCAAAAAAGGAAATGTATAATAATTTTGTACTTGTCATTATTGTTACAAATCCTATAAATTCTTCGTTATCATAAAATGCAATACACTCCATATAATTTTTTTCTACGAAGTCCAGCATTATCGCTGTTTCCATTCGTTCATCATCTGGAAATGCTTCATTATTTAATTTATCTATTTTTGATATATCAGGACTATCCTTATTTATTTTTTTATAACTAAGGTTCATATTAATCTCTCTTTTCGTTTTAAGGTGTAAAAAATATCATTCATTAATTAATTTTCTTAAAGCTTTGAGCCGCTTTATCTAAAATTTGCATTAGCTTTTCTTCATTTACAGTTCCTACATACTGCTTAGGATAAACAAGGCACAAGCCTGCCATATCCCAATAATCATCTTCGCTATGCTCAAAGCCGTAAAAATACATCATATCATCATAGTATTCTTGCTTAGCTCTGAACATAAACTTTCCATTAAGCTGTTCAAGATTAATAGCACCATTAAATGATTTTGTGCTTTTATATTCTTCTACAGCACAATAAACTGCATCATCTATTTGTACTGCAATATAGGGAAGAACACCCTCACAACCGTATTCACTATTTGGAGCATATGTACACAAAAGTTCGACTTCACCAGCGTGTGATTTGGCTTCCTTGAAGGCTTTATTCACTGAATATCCATAGCCAATATATTCATTTTGAATCATACTTTCTTCATCTAATACTTTTATTGTATCATATACTTTTTCATATGTATTATCATCAAAAGTATTTTGAGTATATTTTATATTTGCCTTTTTGTCGATTTTATGTGACATAATATAAAAATATATATTTAAAAGTCCGATTAATAACCAAGGTATTCCTACTACAATTTTATTAATACAAAAGCATAGTATTGCTACAGCAATCCAAACTATTCCTAATAATAACTTACTATTCTTTTTCATAAATCTATCTCCTTTTAATAAAATATCAACTATCAACGACTGTAAAAAAATAAAAAGCTATGATTATTTTGCTGATTATTGGATTTATACTCTGTTCTATATTACTCCTGAATTTTTATCGCAAAATACATTTTTCAACAAATTTTTCAATTAAATTATTTACATATTCTGGCTTATCGGTATTGGAATTATGACCTGCATCATCAATCCATACTAAAGGTAAACCTGTATTTTTATGCCATACTTTATTATATCTTATGCACGAACCTGCCTTATCTTTTTTTCCACATATTAATAATGCTGGACACTTAATCTCATATGGTAAATCTGCTTCTATAGCCTCCGCTAACATTTTATAACCATATCCTGATAATAATGCATAACGGTCTTGCTGTCCATCATATGTCATCATCATTTCATACATTAACTGTCTGCCATATTTTGTCATTGCAACTCCATTTGTTGCGGATTTAATTAATGATTTCCATGGATAGTGCCTATATATTGGCTCCATTCGTTTTAACAACCACAATTCAAATTTGGTTATGTATTTTCTTTGCAATGGTGCAGAATCAATGGAAACAAATCCCCTCAGCTTTTCAGGATATAATTCTGCATAGGCTTGCCCAACATATCCACCCATTGATTGACCGATAATTATTGGTTGTGTAATTTTCTCATTATTAATAATTTCATCTAACCATTTTGCTTTATCCATAAGTGAAAAATCGAAAGAGAAGGGATAGGAGGATGCGTGACCAGGTGCATCCCATACAAAGACATTGTATCTTTCTTCAAAATAGGATATTTGTTTTTCAAATAATCTGTGGTCAGCAGTTAATCCTGGCAGAAATATTAAGGTTATTTTTTCTTTATTAATTGTATTTGAAATCCAATAATGAATATCGCCTTTTGATGTAGTATAAATTTTTTCTATCATAATTATTTTTCCTTACCCCAAAATATATGTAAATCTAATACTATTCCTTGATAAATTGAATAGTTTGTGCTTTCATTGATATTTTTGCAACCTTGTACCCATATTTTAGCAGTTCCTTTTTATAAGTTAAAAAGGAATGGTCAATGGGAATACCTGCTATTTTTTCAATTTCTTCATAACTCAAATTTAAATTGTCTTTACCACTATTTGAAATATAAATCCAAAGTTTATTGTACTTACTCATTTGTGTCCTCATATTTAAATATTTTTTAGGTTTTGTCAATTCTTAAATAGTGTAAACGCATTGTAATTAACTAAAAATTTAGCCAAAATATTATACTATCTATAAAGTAATCTTTGTCGTAATAAGGATAATCTGAAAGGAGATGCTTTTTCCTACTGATTCACAAATCAGATTGTCAAATGTTGCTTTAATGTTTGTTTAAATCACCTTTATCTATACAGCCTTTTTTAAAAGTTATATACTTATACTTACTTTTGACATCAATACTACAGTTTCGGCATGGCTCGGTTCTCCAACGAGTAACGCATTTATCACCCACTGTACAAGGGAATGGTCGAACACACCTATTTTCGCCTTAAAATAGGGGTGTCGAGCCGATTAAAACCTTGAGCTGTCTTATTGCTCGTATAGGTAAATTGGCTAAATGTATTAGCTCTTCTTTGGAAGTTTAAAATCGAATTTCCCCCCAAGAACGCTTGCGCTTATTCCGGCAACAGTAATCAACGCAAAGCTTATACCACCGACAAGTTTCCAATTGAACTCTCTCTTTTCTGAATCCTTTTTATTTACCTTGTCCTCGATTTCTTTTTCTTGCTGACGAATCTCTGTGTCCTTTTCATTAGCCATTTTAACAAGTTCAGTTTCTCTATTCAAAATCTCCATCATCATTTCAGGTGAAAGATTAGGATTATCTAGAAGCTTACTACAATCCGCTTGTACTTGTTTTACGAAATCATAAAACTGTTTTCTGCTATCTGCCGCCTGATCCATCTCTTTGTTAGCGACATCATAGTACTCTTTAATACTAGCATCATCACTGCTGACAATGGTATCAAGCATTCCCTTATACTCGGTTAAAGCCGACTTCATTAAACCAACAAATTCAGGAAACTGTGCGAGAACTTCCTTAGCAACTTCTGGACGAAGTTCTCCAATTTTTGATAAATTCTTAAAATCTGTTCTTTGCATCATAGCAAGAACGTCTTTTTCCATTGGTGTATATTCCATAATCCATCCTCCCTTATCCTAACAATGCCTTAAGCTTTGATGTTAAAATTGCCTTTCTCTTCTCATAGAAATCATCAAATTTGTCAAGTTCTAATGACACACCATCTGGGATTAATGCTTGTTCGAAGAAGTTTTTCTTTTGGTCATCATTCATGTCATTGTAATAATCAATCAAAGGCATATCGTTCTTGCTACCATTACTTCTTCCTTCAAGCAATTGAAGATTCGCAAGTCTATTTCTATTTCCACGCCATCTTCTCCAATCTTCCATTGATATCGAAATCGGCTTACTACCATCGAAACGGTCTGCCGGATGAAGATGGTCTTGCTCATATTTAAAGTTCTTGTTAATCCAATCCAGGCTCAAGTAGTACAATGCCTCGCCAGCAACACGGCTACCCTTTTCGGCATTTAGAATATCCTCAATCTTGCTGTCTGTAACACGAAGGTCATTCATCTGATCAAGCATATCAATTGAAATTTCGTAATCATACTCGTTGATGTTACTCTTCATCTGCTGCAGTTTACTTGTTGTGCCAGATTGGAAATAAGTAAACAGTACGGCACGAACCAAATAAGCCTTTATGCCTGCTTTATTATCTTTGTAATCAGGGTTGTAGTACATGAAATAGATGATTGGAAGAAGTACGTTCCAGCTGCTTGAGAATCGACTTACTTCAATCTTCATATCCTTTAACAGTAATTCAAGATTCTTTAGTGCCTTCTTAAAATCACTCCAGTTATTCTTGAGGTCTTCGGCAATCTGCTTATTAATATTTGACTTGATAACATCACCATAAAGCATAAGAGCAGTACGAATGATAAAGTCCGAACCAAATCCTGCATATGAGTCGACTAAAAGCTTTCCAAACTCCGTCTTTGCACTTGGCCAATAAGCCTCAAGGATAGACATTGTAATTTCCGACTTACGAAGAGCCTTACCACCACTGTTAAAACGAACAAACATCTCCAAGGCATCATCTTGTTTCATGTCCTTGATTTCTGTGTATCTGATAAGCTTTTCAACAAAAATCTTATTATAAAGCTTGTTCAAGATGGTTTTTGCATATTCTTTACTGTCATTAGGAACATTGCTGATTGCATCTTCAATGGCCTGTTCTCTTGTTGATTCGTCTTGAAACTTAGAGTCAAGGATTTTTCGAACTTCAAACTGTGTAGGACTAAGCTTTCCAACCTTCTCACTGAACTTGATGGCGAACTTCTTGCTGTTATACTCTTCCTCATCAACTGTCAGCTTATTCTTATTTAACTCGATTAATAGCTTTGTAACGATGCCTCCACCTGTTTTCTTCCTTGCGTGTTTTTGACGAATATATGCGTCTCCAAACAGTGAAAGATATAATGAAGTCAAACGTTGCTGACCATCAAGAACTGCAGTATCAGTTATCTTAACATTAATGCTTGATAATTCATAATTTACACTGTCTGCTTGTTTTCTACTATCAAATGTCACTGATGACAGAAAGTTGCAGAAGTATGTATCCCATGAAACATTATCATCATCAACATGCCAAAAAAGGAATGTAGCAATAGGATAGTCCAACAAAATTGAATCCCATAGTTTTTCTATTTGCTCCATACTCCATACATACTGTCTTTGGAATGCAGGCATAACATATCTTCCATTTTGGATATTCTGTAACGCATCATAGATTGTGATGCTATCATCAACTAAAACGCTCAATTATTATTCCTCCCTTTGGTAAAAACTCTTCTCATATTGCAAAAGTACAGATTCCACTTCACTCCAGATCCATACTCGTTCTCCATCATCTTCAAATACCTTGCCATGTGATTTAGGACCATCCAGCTTCATCTGTGAATAATTGTTCTTAAATGTTGGAACATATAATTCTGGATGTGATTTATCACTGCATAATCTTTCCATCATTGTAAGTGTTGCTTCTCCGGCAATATCAACTGCCTCAAAATATGCACGAATAATTTTATGATTGTACTGTGATGGTTTCAATGACCACACAGGAATTTTGTTTATTGCCTTGCCATAATAATCCTTGGATTCGGTATGCTTACTACTTCTTGGAGTATAAGTCTGTGATGCTTTCTCAAAAGACTTTGCAATATACCAACGCATACAGGTTTCCATAGCCTCATCTTGGTTTTCGTTAGTAAGGTTTAATGCCAAACAAAACTTCTCATATATATCAGCATCGATATTTATCTGTAACTTCTTATTCATCAAATGTACCGCCAAATCATAGACTAATGTACTCCAATTATACACTTTTAATTAGTATTTTGTCAATACTCATGAGTATGTACTCATCGTTCGTATTAACAAAAACACCCTGCATTTCTGCAAGGTGTCCATATCGTGTTTCTACTTCAATTATCTCTTTAGTTCAAGTGTCATGCCAGATTTAAATTCAAAAATATATGGCTGTGAAAATGAAGTTTCATTAAAAACTACATTTTTCACAGCCTCTTGTTTTTTACTATAATTTCATCTGAAATTTATGCTTTTAAAACGGCTTTAAGAATAGTACCTATTTTTGGTGTTGTACCATATAGCAAAACTCCAACTCTGTATATCTTTGCGGCAACTACACCAATTCCAATAACTGACACAACCAAAATTACAATAGATATTACTATTTCATAAAGTGGAACTGTACTCATTGCAATACGGGTAAACATTGCCATTGGAGATGTAAATGGAATGAAAGAACATACCTTCATCAAAAGATTATCTACATTGCCACTTGCCATTGAAAACATTACTACCATAAATGCAAAAACAAAAAGCATTGTAATTGGCATTACTGCGGTATTAATATCTTCAAGCTTTGATACTGTTGAACCTACTGCACCATACATAAACGCATAAATAAGGAATCCTAAAAGGAAGAAAATCAGCATAGATACAAATAACTCAACAGGCATTCCAAAAACTGAATTTACAATCGGATTTTCGCCCCAGAAATCTTTATTTAGATTATAGAAGAGAAGCGAAGTTCCAAAAATTGCAACAAGCTGAATAAATCCAGCAATACAAGATGCTAATACCTTGCCAAACATCATACTTGTTGGTTTTGCACTTGTAATAAGCAATTCCATTGCACGAGAGCTTTTTTCTGTAGCAACATTTGTAGCTACCATCTGACCATATAACAGGATTACCATATACAATGCAAATATCATTATATATGTATAAAAGAAATTCTGCATCTGGTCTTTTCCAAGATTTTCAACATCACCACTTACTGGTGTCGATAAAATTTCTGTAACCTCATCTGAGGTAAGACCATTTTGCATAAACGCATTTGTACGATATGCATTTGTGAGTAATTCCTCCGCAATAGCTTTATTATCATCATACATTGAAAGGTTATTAACATAGTAGGTGTATGATGTTAAATCTTTCAGCACAAAGGCACATTCTGCCTCACCTGATGTTATCTGCTTTTTAACTGCTTCAATATCTGAATCGCCAGCCTTAACCTCATAGTTATTAAAAACCTCAGCAAATACCTCACTTAATGCCTTACTATTTTCCTCTGAATCAGCAACAATCAGCATTACCTCTCTATCATCTGATACGGTATCTTCTTCACTGACATCAATACTATCAAGCACACGAGGTACAAACATTACACCTGCAATTACTACTACAAGAAATAAGGTTACTCCAACGAATACTTTATCCTCAAAAAAATTTTTTAATTCATATTTCAAAATTTTTCCAAACTGTTTCAAAATATATTTCCCCCTTAAGCCTGATTACCTGCATATTCAACGAAAATATCATTGAGTGACGGCTCATAAACCTTTATTTCATCAATATCAAAGCTTTCTGTAAGCTTTTGCATAGCTTTTTTCTTATCGTCAGGATTATCAAGAGTAATTATCAAGCTGTCATTTTCGCCATTCTGGCAATTACCCTTATACATATCGTAAATTTTTTGCTTTTGCTCTGACTTGACAACTAAACGATTTCTCGGATAATTACGCTTTATCTGATTGAGTTCTCCTGCCAGTACCATCTGACCACCGTTTAATATCGCTATACTGTCGCAAAATTCCTCGATATAATTCATCTGATGACTGGAAAACAGTACAATTTTTCCATTTGCTATAATTTCCTTTACAACATCCTTCAAAAGCATTGCATTTACCGGGTCAAGACCTGAAAAAGGCTCATCAAGTATAACAATCTCAGGATTATGAGCAACAGCGGTAACAAGCTGAATTTTTTGCTGATTACCCTTTGATAATGTATCAAGTCTTTTGTTTTTATACTCACTCATACCAAGTCTTTCAAGCCAGTATTCTACGGCCGATACTGCCTCTGAACGGTTCATTCCTTTAAGCTCGGCAAAATACACAAGCTGGTCAAGTATCTTTTTCTTCGGATAAAGTCCACGCTCCTCAGGAAGATAACCAAATTGTACATTATTATAATCTATTGGCTTTCCGTCAAACAAAATTTCTCCGCTATCAGCAGGAAATACATCCATAAGAATACGAATTGTTGTAGTTTTTCCGGCACCGTTTCTGCCAAGCAAGCCAAACGCTCTCCCCCCCTCAGCAATCAAGGATACTCCCTTGAGTACCTTTTTTTCACCAAAGGCTTTTTCAATATTTTTTAGTTCAAGTTTCATTTTTATGCCTTCTTTCTGAATAAATAAGCTACTTATTTTTGAAACAAAATAAAATACTATTTGTTATATTATATCATTTAACAATCAATATTTAAAGTCTTTTCTTATTAAATATATGCTAAGAATAACTATTTTTCTACAAATATATTGCTTTTAGACACAATAAATGATATAATCAACTTAAAATATCGAACTCAAAATATATCGAATATGTTAAATTATATTCAAAGGAGTAAAACTTATGGACTATATAAACTTTTCATTTTTAACTGTCGGTGTGGCAATACTTATAGTGGATATTCTTGCCGTTTTAATTAGTTACTCAAAAAAGCAAAAGCCCAAAAAATCAATTACATTTACCGTTGCGGTAGTAGCTTTGTTGATTATTGTATTCTCTCAAGCCTTTACAATTATTCCAACAGGACATACTGGTGTACGCACAACCTTTGGACAGGTTTCAAATAATACTGTTCCTAACGGCTTTAATTGGCAAATTCCCTTTGTACAGAATATTGAGCTTATTAATAACAAACAACAGGATATAAAATTTGAAGATGACGAAATCTGGTCAGAAACTTCGCTTAGAACTCCCGTATTCTATAGTGGAATTACTGTAACCTACCAAATCAATCCAGAAAAAAGCTCATGGATATTTGCAAATATTTCTGATTATCAAAATAATCTTGTAACAAATGAGCTGGTAAGCTCATCAGTTAAATCATCAAGTAAACAGTTAATTGATGAAGATGCAACAAACCGCAGTAAAATTGAACCGCTTGTATCTAAAATCATTCAAAAAAATGTTGATGAAAAATATGGCGAATCAGTTGTTTACATATCAAAGGTCACAATCAACAATGCAGATTTTGAGGAATCCTATAATAACGCACTTGCAGAAAAGCAAAAGGCACAGTTAGAGGCAGAAAAGCAGGCAATTATAAATCAGCAGAATATCGACAAGGCTGAGGCGGATAAAAAAGCTGCAATAACCAAAGCCGAAGCAGATGCAGAAGCAAAGAAAATAGCTGCAAATGCAGAAGCAGAAGCAAACAGCACACTTGAAAAATCACTCTCTGATAAAGTTCTCAGAGATAAGTATATATCTAAGTGGAATGGTGAGCTTCCTGATGTAATGTCAGGTGAAAATTCCTCTGTACTTTTCAGCCTTGATAAACAAGATTAATTTAATAAAGTAATATTAGCACACAATCAGCAATTACAGTCTATATTTTAATCTGTAATTGCTGATTATATTTTTATTTGCAATTTTTATATATAGCAATCAGAATAATCTTTATAACAATATTCAAATAAATTCATTGAATTACTTAGCATAATATGGTAAAATTTTTATGATGCAAATTATATTTTATGCATTAAAATTCTGCAATTAGCAGAGAAGGATGTGATTTATATGAAGAAAAAAATTATCAGCTCTTTATTAACCGCAAGTATGTTATCGTCTTGCTTTACTGTAGGCAGTTTTTCTGCTCAGGCGGTTACAGTTGATAATTCTGATGCTGTTTCTGCTGTTCAAAGCACAGATTCTGTCGGCACAGGCAGTACCGAACCTCAGGAACGCATCGAAGGCAGTGCGGTGTTGCATTGCTTTAACTGGTCTTACAACACTATAAGGGAAAATCTTGCCGATATTAAGGCGGCAGGCTATACCGCTGTTCAGACTAATGCTGCACAAACTCCTAAAATGTACAGTGCTTATAGTACCAAGGGACTTGACAACTGGTGGAAGTTCTATCAGCCACTTACAATCAGCGTTGCTGACGGTAATAACTGGCTTGGCACAAGAGCAGAGCTAAAGGCTCTCTGTGATGAGGCTGAGGCTATGGGCATGAAGGTTATGGTTGATGTCGTTGCAAACCATATGGCTGCCGAAACAAGCTCAAAAGAAAACTCACTTTCAAATGTTGATGTTAATGTTGAACCAATTCTCAGATCAAGTGAGGATTACTGGCACATCAACAAAATTAAAGTATCTGATGATAACAGATATACAATTACTCAGGGGTGTATGGGACAGCCAGACCTGAACACAGGCAACAGCTATATCCAACAGCGTTATAAGGATTTACTTATAGACCTTATTGATATTGGTGTTGACGGTTTCAGATTTGATGCAGCAAAGCATATTGAAACTCCTGATGATGACCCATCTATAGCAAGTGACTTCTGGCCTGTAGTTATAAACGGCTCACAGGCTTCAACTGACAATGAAATTTACTATTACGGTGAAATTCTTGGTTCAGCAGGTATCAGCATTTCAAGCTATACTAAATATATGCATGTTACAGATAATGCAACAGGTGATTTTGCACTTTATAATACAGTAAAGGGCAATGCCGCTCAGCTTGCAAATTCTAATTACCAAAAGGGTGCAGGTGCATCTAAGGCATTATTATGGGTTGAGTCACACGACACATATCTTGGTAATGCATGGACTGCTGATGATTTAAGATGTACCGCCGACCTTTCCTCAGAAACTCTCGCAAAAGCGTGGGCTATTGTAGGCTCAAGAGCAAATGCAACTTCACTTTATTTCGCAAGACCTGCTGAAACTATGTGTGAGGTTGGCGATGATTTAGGCTGGAAATCCAAGGCTGTTGCTGAAGTAAATAAATTTAAAAATTATTTCAACGGCACAAGCGAATATTTATCTTATTCAGGAAACACAGCTTACAACGAAAGAGGCAACAGCGGTGTTGTAATTTCAAAGCTTGACGGTGCAGGCAATGTAAGCCTTACTGCACACACTATGGTTAATGGTACTTATACTGACCAGATTACAGGTAATAAATTCACAGTATCAGGCGGTAAAATTACTGGTAATGTAGGCTCAACAGGTGTTGCAGTAGTATATAACAATGAAACACAGCCTACAGCATATGCTTCACCAACCTCAAAGTCATATACTGACACACTTACAATCACACTTGGATACCACAATGCTGACAGCGGTTTATATTCTGTAAACGGTGGTTCATACAAGGCATTTACTAAGGGTGAAAAGCTTACAATCGGTGAGGGCTTAAGCTATGGCACAGCTACTACAATCAAGGTAAAGGCTGTATCAGGCAATACTACTTCTGAGGAAGTTTCCTATGTTTATACAAAGGCTGACCCAAATGCAAAGCAGATGATTTACTTTGATAACTCAGCTTATAACTGGTCACAGGTAAATGCTTACATCTATGCGGTTACACCTGAATGGAAAACAATCACAAACGGAAGCTGGCCTGGACAGGCATTAAAATATGACTCTGCAACAGGCTATTATGCACTTGAAGTTGGTGATGATCTCAAAAACGGCTTTGTAATGTTCTCAGAAAATCTCGGTAATGAAAGTCATCGTTACCCTGCTGACGGTGCTGAAGGACTTGGACTTGACGGCACAACAAAACTATTTAAGGCTGGCTACAAGTTTGAGGAATACACACCTCAGATTTCAACAACTGCAACTACAACCTCACCAGTAACAACAAAGGATTATATTTACTTTAAAAACACATCAAACTGGTCAACTCCATATGCTTATTATTGGGGTGCATCTAATCTTAATATGGTAGCTTGGCCTGGTACTGCAATGGAGAGTGTTGGCAACAGTACATACAGAGTTGCTGTTCCGTCAGATGCAAAATATGTAATATTCAGCAATAAAGGAGGTTCACAGACTGCTGACCTTACAATTCCGTCATTAAATTATATTTATAATAACGGTTCATGGAGTGCTTACAATCAGCCTACAACAGCTAAGGTTACTACAGCTCCTACTACTGTAAAGCCAACTACTGCACCTACTACAGCAAAAGTGACTACAGTTCCTACTACTGTAAAGCCTACTACAGCTCCTACTACGGCTAAAGTAACAACTGCTCCAACAACTGTAGCAGGCAAGAATTATATTTACTTTAAAAACACATCAAACTGGTCAACTCCATATGCTTATTATTGGGGTGCATCTAATCTTAATATGGTAGCTTGGCCTGGTACTGCAATGGAGAGTGTTGGCAACAGTACATACAGAGTTGCTGTTCCGTCAGATGCAAAATATGTAATATTCAGCAATAAAGGAGGTTCACAGACTGCTGACCTTACAATTCCGTCATTAAATTATATTTATAATAACGGTTCATGGAGTGCTTACAACCAGCCTACAACAGCTAAGGTTACTACTGCTCCTACAACTGTAAGACCAACTACAGTACCTGTAACAACACCATCAACTACAACTGTTACAGAAAGCTACAATGTTGGTGATGCTGACCTTGACAAAACTGTAAATATCAAGGATGCAACAGCAATTCAAAAATATCTTGTTGAAATGCAGACCTTTACAGCAACAGCAATGGCAGCAGCAGATGCAGACCGTAATGGTATGGTAAACATCAAGGATGCTACAATTATACAGAAATATCTTGCAGGCTTTGAAACAAATGAATACATTGGAAAATCATCCGATTATGTTCCTGATACAAGCATAGCAACTACACCAGTACCACAGACAACAGCTCCTGTTACAAGTCCTGTAACAACACCAACTGAGGCTGTAAAAAATTATATATATTTCAAAAACAATTCAAACTGGTCAACTCCATATGCTTACTATTGGAGCGATGATAATCATCATATGATTGAATGGCCTGGTATTGCAATGAGCAGTATTGGTAACAGCACTTACAGAATTGAAGTGCCAGCTGATGCAAAATATGTAATTTTCAGTAACAACGGAGGCTCACAGACTGCCGATATTACAATCAATTCATTTGGTTATATTTACAGCAACGGCTCATGGAGTAAGTACGAGGAAATACCAACAAACCCTACAATCGTACCAACCTCAAGCAGTACCGGATATATTTATTTTGAAAACAGCTCTAACTGGTCTGCACCATATGCATATTATTGGGGTGGAACAACAGCAATACCTGATTGGCCTGGTGTTGCAATGGAAAAGGTTAGCGGAAATGTTTATAGAATAAGTATTCCGACAACAGCACAGAATGTAATATTCAGTAATAACGGAGGTTCACAGACTGCCGACCTTACAGCTCAGTTTGGAAAAATATACACCTCATCAGGCTGGAAAGATTATAACGGATAATTATATTATTTTTAAATAATTATCAGCATAAGGGCTAACTAATTAAAATAAAATCTGTTGTCATACCGAGTACAATATTTCAATCGGAATATTTACAAAGTAGGGCAACAGATTTTTTAGATAAAGGCAGAAAATATGTATTACACTTATATATTAAGATGTGAGGACGGTTCTTTATATACAGGAATTACGGCAGATGTTCGCAAAAGATTTAACGAACATCTGAAACAGGGCAGTAAATGTGCAAAATATACAAGAGTTCACAAGGTAAAAAGCATTGAAGCCGTCTGGCAATCTGAAAGCAGAAGTACCGCATCAAGGCTTGAATACCAGATAAAAAAGCTTGAAAAAAGCAAAAAGGAATTGCTGATAAAAAATAATACACTTGAAATTTTATCTGAAAAATTAAAAATTGAAGATTATAAAAAAGTTGAAAAATTGTAAAAGCAAGCACAAAATAATACTTGCTAAAAATTATATATTGTGATAAAATATATAATTATATTTTTGAAAAGAGTGGTTTTATTTGAAGAAATATGTCAAAGGCATTTTATTATGCCTTGCAATAGCTTTAGGAGCAACTTTAGCAGTAAATTCCTTTTCAGCACTTGAAATTATCGGTGCTCCTGTAATTTCAATTATTCTCGGAATGATATTGACTTTGTTTATTAAAAACAAAGAACCCTTTGCAAAAGGTATAACCTTTACATCAAAAAAGGTATTGCAATATGCTGTTATCCTGCTTGGTTTCGGACTAAACCTTGCAATGGTCGGAAAAGTCGGTCTGACCTCACTTCCTATTATAATTTCAACTATCTCAACATCATTGATTATGGCTTTTATAATGTACAAGCTGATAAAAATACCTTCAAAAACAGCAACATTAATCGGTGTTGGTTCAAGCATATGCGGTGGCTCTGCAATAGCGGCAACTGCACCTGTAATTGATGCAGATGATGAGGAAATTGCCCAATCAATTTCAGTAATATTCCTGTTCAATGTAATTGCCGCACTCATCTTCCCTACCCTTGGTGGCTGGCTTGGAATGTCAGATGTCGGATTCGGACTGTTTGCAGGAACAGCGGTTAATGATACATCATCTGTAACAGCAGCGGCTTCAACATGGGATACTCTGCACAATACAAATGGTTCGGTTCTTGAGTATGCTACAATAGTAAAGCTTACAAGAACACTTGCAATTATTCCTATAACACTTGTGCTTGCATTTATCAGAACGAGAAAAGAAAAAATGCTTAACGAAAATAATAATTCAACAACTAAAGTAAGTATTAAAAAGATTTTCCCAATGTTTATTTTATATTTTGTACTTGCCTCTGTAATTACAACCATTGTACAGGCATTGCTCACAGGTCAGGCTCTTGAAAATGCACAGGCTGTATTTGGATTTTTAAAACAGCTAAGTAAATTTTTCATTGTTATGGCAATGGCGGCTATAGGATTGAATACTAATATTGTAAAATTAGTTAAGTCAGGCGGAAAGCCTATTATACTTGGTCTTGTGTGCTGGGTTTCAATCGCCTTTGTAAGCATTGTAATGCAAAATCTCATTGGTGTGATTTAATATGAGTAAAATAAACTATCAAAAAGAGCTTGACAAAGTAATAGAAAAAAACTGTGCAGAAAATATTGTTCCTACATTGTTACTCCATGTTTGTTGTGCCCCTTGTTCAAGCTATTGCCTTGAATATCTTTCAAAATACTTTAAGATTACAGTATTTTATTATAACCCTAATATTTCAAGGTCAGAAGAATATGAATATAGACTTAGCGAGGAAAAAAGACTGCTCAGCCAGATGCCTTTTATAAATCCTGTAAAATTCATTGATAGTACATATAATCCCAATGTGTTTTACAATGCAGTAAAAGGACTTGAAAAAGAGCCTGAGGGTGGAAAAAGATGTGCAGAATGTTTCAGACTCAGATTATCTGAAACTGCACGCAAGGCAAAAGAATTAAGCTTTGATTATTTCACCACAACACTTACAATAAGTCCATTAAAAAATGCACAGCTATTAAATGAAATCGGTGCAGAATATGCTGAAAAATACGGCATAAACTGGCTATACAGCGATTTTAAAAAGCGTGAAGGCTACAAACGCTCAATAGTATTATCAAATGAATATAATCTATACAGACAAAATTACTGCGGATGTATATTTTCTGAAAGAGCCTCAAAGGAAAACTAAAGTTTTTAAATTTAAAATCAACAAGCCAATATCGCTAAAAATAAAATGCGGTATTGGCTTTAATAATATTATGAATATAAGTGCAGATACTACTGATATATAATTATAAATCGTTGCATATATTATTATAAAAATCAGTTTGAGGTGATAAAATGTTTGAGTTCATAGTTGGAGTAATAGTTGGTGCATTTTTAGGAGTTGTATCAATGTGTCTGTTTTTTGTCGCCTCAAAATCTGATAAAAATATATCAGATAAATCAAACGAAAATAATGATGACCTATCAGAATAAATATGCACTCACTACCAAAAAATCAAGGCATAGCAGTTTTTACATGCTGCTATGCCTTTTCTGTAATTATTTCTTATTCTTTTTAATCATTTTTCCATTTACAAAAACATAATCGCTGTCAGAAGTATCATTTTCAACTACAGCCTGCTCATACGCAATTTCTTCTTCGGTTGGAATATGAACATTATTTACTGCAACAAAGCTGCCAACTGAATCCTGCAAGCCTTTGGCAATTACTGAATTAACTATGTAACTGGCAAGCATAGGATAAATAGCAACTATAATTGCAATCGCTAAATAAAACACAATGCCCTCAGAAAAAATCAAAGCTAAAAAAGCCAGAGCTGAAACAACACCCAATAAAATTAAAGCAATAAGATTTCGCAAAACCTTTCCAAAAATCAATAAGAATGAATTTTTGTATATATCACGCAATCTTAGCTCATAGGTAATTGTCATAATAGGAACATAAAACATCATTACAAGCATAAGCAAAGTAAAAATAACATACAGCATTAAAACAGAGCCAAACACAACATCATCCTGAGCAAGCGTATAATAGTACAGCAATGCAAAGAATGAGCAGGCAACTATGGCATATAAAATTACCCCATGTATCAGAAATGCTTTGAAATTTTCTTTTACTGCCTTAAAAAATGTATTAAAAACCTTAATATCCTTTTTTTCTATTGAAATTTTCCTTATAATCATAACAAGTCCTGCATAAAACGGCATTGCAGGTATTATTCCAAGTCCGATAATGATTATGTTATTAAAGCCCACAAGCTTTGCAAGTAATGCAAAAACACCGATACTTGCAGAAAATATGGCAGAAAATATCAACCCTGCTAAAAAGAGCTTGGGAAATGATGTAAAAAATTTAATAAACGAATTTTGCGTTTTGTTCATCTTAAAAATTATCCTTCAACACTAATATTTTGGTATTATGTAATTTTATCATAAAAACTAAAATCTTTTCAATAGAAATTGCAATAAAATTTTATTACAAAAATGTAAATAGATAATAATTTTAATTCTGCCACAAAAATCATCTTATAAAAAATAAGATAAATTCTAAGTAATTATTTAGGCATTTTGTAATTTTTAGTATAAACAAAAAATTTTTTGCATAAAACAATAGAAAAATTACCATTAAAACTATTGCAATTTTATAAAAAATATGCTATTCTTGTGATAATAGAAAAAGATTATTGATTTTTCTTTTTCGGTGTATATCTGCACTCATCTCAGATAAATCTATTATAATAAGGTGAATATTATGAAAAGAAAACACATTACAAGAGTAGCTGCTCTTGCTCTTGCTGGTCTTATGACTTCTATGGCACTTGTTGGTTGTGGTGGCTCATCAAGCTCATCATCTCCAAAAGCTGATAAAACTAAGGATGGCAATGCATCAAAGGGTAAGGTTTATTATCTTAACTTTAAGCCTGAAGCTGACGGTGCTTGGCAGAATCTTGCAAAGAAATATACTGAGGAAACTGGTATTGAAGTAAATGTTGAAACAGCTGCTGAGGGTACATATGAAGAAACTCTTACTGCTGCTATGGACAAGTCAGAAGCTCCAACACTTTTCCAGGTTAATGGTCCTGTAGGTCTTGCTAACTGGAAGGATTATTGCTATGATCTTAAAGATTCTGACATTTATTCACAGCTCACTTCTAAGGATTATGCACTTTCTGAGGGTGATGCTGTTTATGGTATCTCTTATGTTATCGAGTCTTATGGTATTATCTACAACAAGACTATCCTCCAGAAGTACTTTGACTCTGACTTCTCAACAGTTAAGAAAATTGAAGATGTAAACAGCTTTGATGCTCTCAAGACAGTTGCTGACGAAATCCAGGCAAATGCTGCTGCTCTCGGTGTTAAGGGTGCATTTACATCTGCTGGTATGGATTCTACATCTGACTGGAGATTTAAAACTCACCTTGCTAACCTCCCAATCTACTTTGAGTACAAAGAGGATGGCATTTCATCAACAGACGCTATCAAGGGTACATATCTTGACAACTATAAGAAGATTTTTGACCTCTATGTTGCAGACTCAACATGTGCAGGTACAGACCTTGCTAACAAGAATATGACAGATGCTGAAACAGAATTTTCAAAGGGAGAAGCTGTATTCTTCCAGAACGGCAGCTGGGAATACACTCCACTTACAACTGCTGGTTTAACAGATGCTGACCTCGGTATGCTCCCAATCTATGTTGGTGCTGGCGATGAGGCTAATCAGGGTCTTTGCACAGGTTCTGAGAACTTCTGGTGCGTAAACAAGAATGCTAACAAAGATGATATTGCTGCTACACTTAACTTCCTTAACTGGTGTGTAACAAGCGAAGCTGGTACAACTGCTCTTGCTGAAGATATGGGCTTTGTAATTCCTTTCAAGAATGCTAAGGAAGCTACAAATGTATTCGTAAAGGCTGACGCTGAATACACAGCAAACGGCAAAACTCCTGTAAGCTGGAACTTCACAACAATGCCTTCAGAAACATGGAAGAATGGTGTTGGTACTGCTCTTACACAGTATGCTGCTGGTACAGGCTCATGGGACGATGTAGTTACAGCATTCGTTGACGGCTGGAAAACAGAATATGCTGCTGCAAATGCAGAATAATTGTTTTGAGTTCTCCTTTTAGAATTTAATATGATTTATTAGGTGGGGGGTGGCAACGCCCCCCTATTTGTTTTAAGAAAGGCAAAAGTTATGTTTAGAAAACCAAAAAGAAAATTATATTCATTGATTTTCGTACTTCCAACATTTGCTGCCTTTATAATCGGTTTTATATATCCATTTATTAGTGGTGTATATCTTTCATTCTGTAAATTCAAAACTACAAGTGATGCAAAATTTGTCGGACTTGATAACTATGTAAAAGCATTTCATGACGAAGGCTTTTTAAGGTCATTTTGGTTTACAGCCTTATTTGTTGTAGTTTCGGTTATTTTGATAAATCTGATTGCTTTCTTTGTTGCTTATGCACTTACACTCGGCATCAGAGGTTCAAATATTTTCCGAACTGTATTCTTTATGCCTAACCTTATTGGTGGTATTATTCTCGGTTATATCTGGCAGTTGATTTTCAATGGTATTCTTCAGAATTACGGTACAAACCTTGCCCTTGATGCAAGATTTGGTTTTTGGGGACTTATTATTCTTATGTGCTGGCAACAAGCCGGTTATATGATGATTATTTATATCGCAGGATTTCAGAGTGTTCCTGCTGATTTGTATGAGGCAGCAAGAATTGATGGTGCTGATAAAAAGCAGGTACTAACTAATGTTACCATTCCAATGATGATGCCTTCAATCACTATCTGTTCATTCCTCACATTGACCAATTCATTTAAGCTATTTGACCAGAACCTCGCACTTACAGGCGGTGCTCCTGGTGTAGTATCTGACAGCGGTTCAATGATTTATCAGACTCAGATGATGGCATTGAATATTTATAATACATTCTATGCAAATCAGAATTCTCGTGGTGTAGGTCAGTCTAAGGCTGTAATCTTCTTTGTTATAGTTGTAGTAATTGCACTTGCACAGCTTTACCTCACAAGAAAGAAGGAGGTGCAGCAATAATGGCTGAAGCTAATGTAGCTAAGGTTGCTCCTGAAAGGGTTAAACCTAAAAAAGAAAAACCCCCTGTTAAAAAACAAACTCTGGGTATGAAAATATTGACTGTACTTTTTTCAGTTCTTTCTGTATTTTATATTGCACCTGTATTTATAGTTCTTATGAACTCATTTAAAACAAATGCAGGTATCAGCTCTGCCCCATTCCAGTTTCCAAACTCAGAAACCTTTTATGGTGTAAAAAGCTATATTACAGGTATGTTTTTTGGTAACTTCCCATTCTGGAAAACTATTGTATGCAGTTTATTTATTACCGTTGGCGGTGTATTTCTCATACTTATCTGTACTTCAATGTGTGCATGGTATCTTTCACGCTCCAACAGTATCATCTGTAAGATAATTTATTATCTTTGCATTTTCTCAATGGTTGTACCATTCCAGATGGTAATGTTCACACTTTCAAAAACTGCTGATACACTTCACCTTACAACTCCTTGGGGTATTCTTATTATCTACCTTGGATTTGGTGCAGGTCTTGCAGTATTTATGTTCACAGGTTTTGTAAAATCAATTCCGATTGAAATTGAGGAAGCTGCAGATGTTGACGGTGCAGGCCCTTTAAGAACCTTCTTTGGAATTGTACTCCCTATTATGAAGCCAACATTTATTTCAGTTGGTATTCTTGAAACAATGTGGATTTGGAATGACTATCTTCTTCCCTATCTTATTCTTGATAAGGCAAAATATAAAACTATTCCTATTCATATTCAGTACCTTAACGGCAGTTATGGTCATTCTGATACAAGTGCTATTATGGCTCTCATCGTATTAAGTATCATACCAATCGTAATTTTCTACTTTGCTTGCCAGAAATACATTATTGAAGGCGTTGTAGCAGGTGCTGTAAAAGGTTAATTTCAATTTAATTATCTAAAATCCGAGCTGTTTCAATTTATTTTGAAACAGCTCCTTTTATTAATAATTTATAAAACAATATTTTCTGTTTTCTTAATTATATTCAAATAAAAAACTCCTTTTTTCGCTTGTAAATTATGATGGTTTTGTTGTATAATTAATTATACATAAATTATTTAAATTTAATTAGAGGGAATATATATGAAATATCATAGACTTATCGAAAATGCTGAAAGACCGAAAGGCTTTTGGGGAAAATTAATGATAAATTCAATGAATAAGGGACATAATGAGCTGACCGACTGGGCTTTGGAACACATAAATATTGAACGGAATAACTATGTTCTTGATGCAGGCTGTGGCGGAGGAAGAACCGTATCAAAGTTAAGTCAGCTTGTCGGAAACGGCAAGGTTTTTGGAATAGACTATTCAGAACTTTGTGTGAAGAATTCAATTAAATTGAATAAAAAACACATACTTTGCGGTAAAACAAAAATTCTGCAAGCTGATATTGCTGAGTTACCCTTTGAAGATGAAACTTTTAATATTATCACTGCTATAGAAACATATTACTTCTGGAAAAACAAACCAGAATGTCTGGCGGAAATCAAAAGAGTATTAAAAAATAACGGAAAAGTAATGCTTGTATTTGAAATGCTTAGAACCGAGGACGATCCGAATAAGTGGGAAAAGGTGGAGCAGACTATAAATATTAAATCAGTATCTGAGAAAGAAATCCGAGAAATTCTAAAGCAATGCGGATATAGTAACATACAAACCTTTATAAAGGCGGATAAAAACTGGCTTTGTGCAATAGCTGAAAAAACAACGGAGGCATAAAATGAAAGCATTGATAACAGGAGCAAGCTCAGGAATAGGTAGAGAAATAGCAATACGACTTGCACAAAGAGGATATGACCTAATCATTGTTGCTCGAAACAGAAAAAAGCTTGAAAATTTAAAATCAAGCATAAAAAATGTCAATGTCCGAATTATAGTGCTTGACCTATCCGAAGAAAGGAACTGTTTTGAATTATATCAATTAACTAAAGATGAAAATATTGATTTTCTTGTAAATAATGCAGGCTTTGGAGCCTACGGAAAATTTAATGATGTACCTTTAGAAAGAGAATTGAGCCTGATTAAAACAAATGTTATTGCCCTACACATTCTGACAAAGCTATATTTAAAAGATATGATTAAGAGAAACAGTGGTTATATATTAAATGTTGGCTCTGCGGCAGGCTTTTTGTCTGGTCCAAGATTTTCAAGCTACTATGCTTCAAAAAACTATGTTGTAAGGCTTACTCAGGCAATTCACGAGGAATTAAGGCGAGATAAAATCAAGGTAGGAGTATCCGTACTTTGTCCAGGTCCGGTTAATACAGAATTTAATAATATAGCAGATGTTAAATTCTGTATTAATGGTCTTGATGCGGGTTTTGTTGCAGATTATGCTATTGAACAAACATTGAAAAATAAATCAATTATTACTCCAGGATTCAGAATGAAAGCAGTCAAATTCTTTCAGCATTTTGTGAGTGAAGAAGCATTAACAAGGATTTCTTATAATGTTCAGCTAAAAAAGAGCGGTAATGAAAATGCAAGGGGTGATTTAAACGAAGCTCAAAGCAGTAACAAAGGCAAAGCAACTATATAAAAAATATTATCCAATAATTGATAAGTGCAATCATGATAATGTATTTGCAATAGCCGGACAATCAGCCTTCTTTTTAATTTTGTCCGCAGTTCCACTATCTATGTTTTTGGTATCGCTTTTGCAAAATCTGAACATCCCCATAGAATTTATTGAGGACGGTTTGAACAGTATTTTATCAGAAAGTATGGTAAAAGAAGTATCAAGCTATTTAAACAGCTTTTACAGAAGTGCCGCTCGAATATCATTTTTGACAATTATAATCACCCTATGGTCTGCATCGCAGGGACTACATTCAATCACAAACGGTATGAACAGAATATATGATGCCTATGAAAACAGAAATTGGTTTTATATTAGAGTTCGTGCAATGATATATACAATCGCTTTATTTGGAATACTGTTGATTTCACTTATAATAATAGTTCTTGGTCGTTCACTTAATAAATTACTTAATCCAATCCTGTTAAAACTTCCATATTCAGTTTATATCATATATAATTTAAGATATGTAATCATATTTGTATTTCTTGTAATAGTATTTGCGTTGATTTACAGGAATTTTCCTAATATTTCAAAGCAGGAGCATAAAGAGTATAAATTCAAATATCAGCTTGCAGGTGCAATGTTTTGTGCAGCTGCATGGTTTGTTCTTTCCGTTGGAATATCAATTTATGTAGATAGCTTCAATGGCTTTTCAATTTACGGAAGCTTAACTAAGCTTGCAATAATTATGGTATGGCTCTACTTCTGTATGATATGTCTTATGTTGGGAGCAGAAATTAATTATGTTTTCCACGAACAAATTAAAAACCATACTTTGAGAAAAAACATAAAACGAAAAATATCCA
>JAKSRB010000025.1 GCA_024403825.1 Ruminococcus sp.
CCATTAATGCCTTTGTCGCTTTGTCGTATCTCTCAGCGACTCCATTATAATACACCATTACACCCCAAATGTCAAGGGTTTTTTAAAAATTTTTTTAAAAAATTTTAAATTATTTTAAAATCGGCTTATAATCGCATAAAAAGGACTTATTCTAAAGCCAATTATCGAAAAATGACTGATTTTTGGAGCTTTGAATGAAACCTTCATAAATAAAAATTTTCTTTGTCTTGAAAATAATATTAATTTGACAGCTTTTATCATTAACCACTTTTATTATCAATCATCGAAATTGATAACAAACAATATTATATTACATAATCATCTGCCATTTTGCTATTATGCTGGTCAATTATATCCTGCAAGGTCACACCGTCAAGGTAATCCGTTATAGCCTTATATAAGCCTTTCCATACTTGCAGAGTAGCACATTCATTGCTATGCTCACAGCCTATAGGCTCATAATCAAGGCAGGCTACAGGTGCAAGGCTTCCCTCTGTCAATCGCAGAATTTCCCCTACTGTATATTTATCTGGATTTTTTGCAAGCTTATATCCGCCCTGATACCCTCTGTTTGCTATCAGCATATTTGCGTGGTTTAGCACAGGAACAATCTGCTCAAGATATTTTTTGGATATTTTTTGCCTTTGTGCTATATCCTTAAGTGCAATATATCCATTATTCTGATTTTCTGCAAGGTCTATCATCAGTCTTAATGCGTAGCGTCCTTTGGTTGAAATTTTCATATTTGCGTCACCTGATTTTTATAAATTTTCAAGCTTAATTACTGACTTTTATAATACCACAAAAATAGTAGGTTTTCAAGTAATAGCTTTCTTAATTTTTTAGTTGCTTTTTAATTCTAAAAATGTTAAGCTATTAATATATATTTTATTATTATATTTTTGAAATGAGGAATTATTTTGCTTTCTAATCCTGATTATCTTGTTGATATTGTACTGAAAAGCTATGAAGGCGATTCCCTTACAAGCCGTCTTGATGTACATAGTATTCTTAATAAAAGCTTATTGATTGAAATTCTTGAAGAAATAAGAAAACTTCTGTTTCCGGGATTTTTTGATAATAATCGTGTTCGCTCTGATTTCAGAAAATACATTGTTGGTGAAAGACTTGAATTTATCAAGTATAACCTTAATAAACAGGTTGCTCTGGCTTTTAACAGCTGTAATTCGGATACTGATTCATACTGCAATGATATTGATAAATATGCCGAGGATATAGTATTTGAGTTTTTAAAAAATATTCCGAAAATTCGTGAGTTTTTATATACTGATGTTCAGGCGGCATATAATGGTGACCCTGCCGCTTACAGCACAGATGAAATTATTTTCTGTTATCCGGGATTATATGCCGTATCAGTTTATCGAATCGCCCACGAATTATGGCTGTTAAAGGTTCCTATGATTCCAAGAATTTTAACAGAGCATGCCCACAGCCTTACAGGAATTGATATTCACCCAGGAGCAACTATCGGTAAATACTTTTTCATTGACCATGGAACAGGAATTGTTATAGGTGAAACAACCGAAATTGGTGAAAATGTCAAAATATATCAGGGGGTTACTCTTGGTGCTTTGTCAACCAGAAAAGGTCAGCTTCTTAAAGGAATCAAGCGTCACCCTACAATCTGCGACAATGTTACTATTTACTCAGGAACAACTATTCTTGGCGGTGAAACCGTTATTGGAAAGGATGCTACTATTGGCGGTAACTCCTTTATAATTTCATCAGTTGCAGAGGGGACAAAGGTCAGTATCAAAAATCCTGAGCTGCAGTTCAGCTGATATTTATATTTTTATACATCTTAAAATTTTACCATTTTTATAAAAGTTTAAGATTTTAACCTTTGTAATATTTACCGTTAAATTTTATTATTTATGCTGATATTTTCTACATTAAAAAATATTACAAAAATGTGATAATTTGTTCGCTCAAATTTAAACAACAATTTTTAACATATGTTTTAATTGTGGAAATTACACAAATGAACATTTGAAAAGTTGTGCAAATAATTGTAAATCAGTTCTTGAAGTTTTTATGTAATTGTTGTATAATATCATTACTGAGAATATATCTCGGAGTACGAACAATTTTAGGAGGATAATAAATGTTCAAGAAAATTGCAAGCATTTTATTTGCTGCTTCACTCATTGCTGGCTCAACAGCAGCAGTTTGTGCAGCAGAAACTACTGAAGATGCTGTTGCTGCTGACAGCTCATCAGAAATTTCAGCAGATAGCTCATCAGAAGTTGGTTCAACAGACGGTATTTTCTATTTTGATGTTGCAAGCTGTGGTTGGAAGGATTATGCTGATGCTAACCCTAAGAAAATCTATTGCCATGTTTTTGCTTATAGTGAAAGCCCAAAGGATTCATGGACAGCTTGGCAGTCAAAGGGTGAGGTTTGTACTTACGATTCAGCAACAGGTATTGCTACATACGATATTCAGACAGGTATCAAAAAGGGTGCTGACAGCCTTAACAGCCTTACTGCTGACAGTAAGTATCTTATTATGTTCAGCACAGGTGCAGGTGCAGAAACTTACCCAATCCTTATGAACACAGGCTGCTATGGCGATACAGTTGTTTCAATCGGTGAAGAGTACGAAAACAATGTTGACTCTGAAAAGAAATCAATTGCTACAAAGTGGAAAAATAATAACCTTGGTGCTGCTACAACAATTACATCAACAGGTAAAATTCAGGGTACATCACTTGCTTACGGTGAAACAAATGCTACTGTAATGGCTGCTTATCTTGTTTCTTACTACAATGATGCTGATAAGCTCGCTATTGCACAGGACCTTGTTAATAAGCTCAAGGTTAGCTTAACTGATGTTATGGCAGCTTCTGCTAACAAAATTCAGGCTCAGCTTTCAGCTGATAAAATCACAAGTGACGATGCTAAGGCTATGAATGATGCTATCGTTAAGACACTTGCTGGTTTAACAGACCCAACAACTGGTAATAAGGTTGACGAAAAAGAAATTAACGATGCTAAAGATAAGGGTACTGAGGATTCAAAGAACGGTGTTTCTGCTGGTGATTCTTCAAGCAAAACAACATCAAGCTCAAGCAACTCAACATCTAAGTCAACAACATCTTCAACAACAACTGCTTCTAAGTCTGTAAGCTCAGGTCAGGATACAACAGTATTCTTTGTATTCGGTGGCGTAATGGTTGCTGCTGCAGGCGTTATCTTCCTTCTCAGAAAGAAAGAGGCTTAATTGTTAATTAGCTGACTGTTGTTAGCTTTAACATTAAATTTAAGGAGATTGCCTATGCAATCTCCTTTATTTTTTCATTTTATGAGGAGGTGTAAAAGTGGATAAATATGAATTGAAAACCCCTAAAATCTACTATTTTATTTTTGTGATAGAATTTTTTGTGGTACTGATACTTGGCATAATTAACAGTGCAACAGGGTTATACAGCATTTATGTTGAAATTTATACAATGGCTGTAATCGGAGATATTTTATGTGTGGTGTTCCTGCTTGCAATAATATTTGTATTTATTACTGTATTGCGAAATAAATTAATTGTTAATACAGATTCAATAACTGTCTGCACAATGTTTAAAAAGAAAAACATTAAATTCAGCGACATATCTGAGGTTCAGACAAAAATCAAAGGCAAGCAAACCAAATACAGAATTATGGTAAATGGCAAAAGCTGTTATGAGTTTACAAACAAATATGCAAACTCCAAAAAATTCATTGAAAAGCTATCCCATTTCAAGCTTGTCGAACTTCCTAAAACAAAATTTATAGATTAAAATAAAACAGTTTTCAACATATATAGCAAAAATGTTGAAAACTGTTTTGTTTTATAAATATCAGCTTTTTTAATTTTCAGTGTCTTCCTTATCAGCCATACATTTTACAAGTACAGCCTTTTGTGCGTGAAGTCTGTTTTCTGCTTCCTCAAATATCTCATTTGCATGCTCTTCAAATACATCTGCTGTAATCTCTTCGCCACGATGTGCAGGCAGGCAATGTAATACCATACACTCTGCATTTGCTACTGACATTAATTCCTTATTAACCTGATAGCCTGCAAAAGCCTCTTCTCTGATTTTCTTTTCTTCTTCCTGTCCCATTGATGCCCATACATCTGTATAAATTACATCTGCATCCTTTGCAGCTTCCATTGGGTCTGTTACAATTTCAAACTTATCGCCGAACTGCTTACCAAACTCGATAATATTCTGAGGTGGCATATAGTCCTTTGGACAAGCCGCAGAAAAGCTCATACCTGTGCTTAATGCACCTACAATAAGTGAATTCATCATATTGTTGCCGTCACCGATAAAGCACATCTTCAAGCCCTCAAGCTTACCCTTAAACTCTCTGATTGTCATTAAGTCTGCAAGCACCTGACATGGGTGGCAATAGTCTGTAAGTCCGTTGATAATCGGAATTGAGCCATATTCTGCAAGTGCCTCAACCTCGCTCTGCTCAAATGTACGAATCATTATTCCGTCAAGGAAGCGTGAAAGAACTCTTGCTGTATCCTCTACTGGCTCACCTCTGCCAATCTGTAAATCATTTGATGACAAAAATAACGGATAACCGCCAAGCTGAGTCATACCAACCTCAAAGGATACTCTTGTTCTGGTACTTGATTTCTCAAATATCATACCAAGTGTCTTACCCTTTAAAATCTTGTGTTCAATTCCATGCTTCTGCTCAAATTTGAGCTGGTCAGCAAGATTAAGACATTCCACGATTTCCTCAGATGTCCAATCTGCAAGCTTTAACAAATGCTTCATTTTAATTATTCTCCTTTATTGTTTTTTCGAGTATATTAGCAGCCTCATCAATCTCGTCATAGCCTATTACAAGCGGAGGCAACATTCTCATTAAATTCTTTGCTGTAATTATTATCAATCCGTTTTCTACGCATTTTACAGCCATATCGTGGGCATTTCCGCTTTCAAGCTCTATACCCACCATAAGTCCCATTCTTCTTACGCTCTTTACTCCATCAATGGCAAGCAGTTTTTCTTCAAGATACTTACCCTTTGCATTTACCTCATCAAGGAAGCCCTCTGCGGTTACTCTGTCAAGCACATAATTTGCACCTGCACATACTACAGGGTTTGCTCCGAATGTAGTTCCATGAGTTGACGGTGACATAACATCCTTTAGCTTTTCGCCACACATACAAAGTCCGATAGGCAAGCCTCCGCCAATTCCCTTGGCAACTGTCATCAGGTCAGGGAGAATATCATAATTCTGATAAGCAAAAAGCTTTCCTGTTCTGCCGACACCTGTCTGAACCTCGTCAATTATTACAAGTATATCCTTTTCCCTGCAATACTTAACAAGCTCCTGAACATAGGTCTTATCAAGGATATTTACTCCACCCTCGCCCTGAATAAGCTCAAACATTACTGCACAGGTCTTATCTGTAACAGCAGACCTCAAAGCCTCAATACTGTCAGCCTCAGCATAGCTGAAACCCTCAGTAAATGGGAAAAAGTATTTATGAAAAACATCCTGACCTGTTGCGGCAAGAGTTGTAACTGTTCTTCCATGGAAGGAATTACGCAGAGTTACAATCTCATTTCTGTCAGCATCATATTTATCAAAGCTGTACTTTCTTGCAATCTTAATAGCACACTCATTTGCCTCAGCACCGCTGTTTCCAAAGCATACCTTTGAAAGTCCTGTAAGTGTGCAAAGCCTTTCAGCAAGTGTGCTTGCCTGCTCACTATAAAAATAGTTTGACATATGCTGGATTTTTCCTGCCTGCTCAGATACAGCCTTTACCCAGCCGTCATCACAAAAGCCAAGACAGTTTACGCCTATTCCTGAGGCAGTATCAATATATTTTTTGCCGTTTTCATCATATGCAACAGCACCCTTGCCCTTTGCAAGAGCAACATCATATCTGCCATATGTATGCATAATATATTTTAAATCTTTTTCTTTAGTATTCATAGCAATCTTCCTTTCAACAGATTTTTTATAGCTTATTTATTCAAGACTTGAATTTTCAAACGAATATACAAAAACATCTTCACGCTTTTTAAATCCAAAATCTCTCCAAAAGCTCTGTCCTGTTTCATTATTCTGATAACAGAAAATATGTGTTTTATCAATACCCTCTGCACGAATTTTTTCAATAGCCTTTTCCGCAAGAGAATGTCCTATTCTTTTTCTGCGATACTCTGGCATTACCGCCATATGATGTATAAAGCCTCGTCTGCCGTCATGACCAGCAAGAACAGTTCCAACTATTTTTCCGTCAATTACAGCAACCTGACTCATACCAGCGTTATGCTTTAGGTATCTTTCCATCTGAGGTCTTTCGTCTGCCTTAGACAAGGCTCTTTTAGAGGTTGTCTGCCACATTGCAAAAACCTCTTCGTAATCCTCAATCGTCATTTCTCTTATTGTCATAGCCACAACCCCTTTTTATGTATTAATCAGCTTTGAAAAATCATCATTTCATCAACTTCAGTATCTTTTCTTTTTCTTCCCTTGATACGCACATATATATACATAATTCTTGCAAAGGGCTTTGCAAGTCCTGTAATTCTCTTATGCGGAGATTTTTCAATATATTTCTTTCGCTTTGCAAGCATACAGCAACAGCAATAAAGAACACTTTGCTTAAAAATATATTTTTTATCAGCCTCAGGATGTCCAATATTGAGCAAAAACATATCTGCATAACCATTTGGACTTAATCTGATTTTATAATACAGACTGTAATTATGTTCTGTATCGCTCCTGCCAACAAAGCAGATATTATCATTTAAAAATAAAAATTCATATTCTCTTGAAATTCTTATAATAATGCTGAATGGGTTAAAAAAGCTTTCTCCCTCATACTCAGGCATAGGTGTAAGAGCCTTGAAAAGTGCGGTTCTGATAACATATCTTTCATTGCTGACCTTGTCAAAGCTTCCGATATGAATATCATTCAAGGTTACTGTTTCACGAACTGCCTCTTCATTTACATTATCACTACTGTTTAAACGCAAGGAGGTTAAAATTTCATCTGTCAGAGAATTAAACCCAACAATACCGCCAACAGCCTTTGAGCCTTTTTCGTTCCAAAGCCTGCAAATGTTTGCTACCGCATTTTTCGGCATATAGTCTATTGCACTAAGATACATTAAAAGCTCGGTATCTGCAAGCTCTATCGCCCTATTCCATGCCGTATGAATACCGCCCTTTTCCTTGCGGACATATTCAATTTTAAAGCTTTTGCAATTATCTGCCCATTTCTCTGCAAGCTCCTGAGTCTTATCTGTTGAACCGTCATCAACTATTAGCCAGACAAAATCCTTTATTACCTGTTCACTAAGACTTTTATATAATCTTTGCAGAGTACCTGCCTCATTATAGCAGGGAGTAAAAATTGTCAGTAACGGCATAATTATTCCCCTGTTAATAATCTATATTCAAATTTAATTAATAAAACATTGTACCAATGCCCTCATCGCTGAAAAGCTCAAGCAAAATTGAGTGTTCGATTCTGCCATCAATAATATGCGCTCTTTTAACTCCGCTGCGGACAGCCTCTACACAACAATCAATTTTAGGTATCATTCCGCCTGAGATAATTCCGTCACGCTTGAGCATTGGAACTTCACTTACATTTACTACTGAAATAAGCGAATTTTCATCCTTTACATTTCTTAAAAGACCTCTTATATCTGTCATCAGAATAAGCTTTTTTGCTCCAAGCTTTGCGGCTATCTGAGCAGCCGCAAGGTCTGCATTTATATTATATACACTTCCATCATATCCGCCTGCTACGGTTGCTACTATCGGAATATATCCATTATTCATAGCCATTCTCAGTACCTCAGGATTTACCTCCCTGATTTCTCCTACATAGCCTAAGTCAACACCTGTTACAAGCTTATCTGCCATAAGCAAATTTGAATCTAATCCACAAAGTCCGATTGCTTTTCCGCCATGGCTGTCAAGATGCTGTACAAGGCTTTTATTTACCTTGCCTGCAAGCACCATTTGTACAATTTCAATGGTTTCCTTGTCGGTTACACGCATACCGTTTTCAAATCTGCTTTCCTTGCCTACTGCTTTAAGCATTGCATTGATTTCAGGACCGCCCCCATGAACAAGCACAACATTAATGCCTACAAGCTGCATAAGTACAAGGTCACTCATTACCGCTGATTTCAAATCTTCGTTTATCATAGCGTTTCCGCCATATTTAACTACTATTGTTTCGCCTCTGTATTTTTTGAGATAGGGCATTGCCTGTATAAGAACCTTGGCTCTCTGTGAATTATCCATTTTATCAATCCTCTTTTTGATTTCCTTATATATTTAATTAATCTAAAGCTTTATTACTTATAGATATTAATAATTTTTGTTATTGTTATTTACACCGCTGTTATGTTGAGTACGATTATAATATGCCGCCATATCAAAGCTTTCCTCTGTAGGGTCTTTCTTTTTGTTGGCATATTTATGTTCTTTGTAAATATTAAGATATTCCTTATTCTTGTAATTTTTAAAGGACGCAAGCAAAACTGAAAGTAATATAATTATCGGACTTGCCTTTAGCATAAATCCATATTCATTATTACCGTTACTTCTGGTTTGTGTCATACAGCTTGACGGATTATTTTTATCATAATACAAATCAATCTTATCACCCTTATGCCAGCTTGTAGGATAATTTGTAATCATTTCTTCATATTCATTACCGCCTACATTATACACAACCGTTGCTCTTACATCACCTGTTTCAGCATACTGTCCTATATTGGTAATGACAGCTGTGGTTTTTTCTGCACTCTTCTTAAAATTGTTAAATTCTGAATTATTTTCAAACGCTATATAATTTACTGCGGAATATATAAGCAACACTGTTCCAATCACAAACAGTATCACCCATATTCCCATAAATCTAATCAGCTGTAAAACTTTATTCTCCTGCTTTGAATCATCTTTCAAAGCATCAATGCTGTTACTGCTGTTATAACCGTTTCGCAACATAGTTCATAACCTCTCAAGATTGTTGATTTAAGGTGTTTATTTATTTTTGGATTTATAATTAGCCGTTGACCCAAGTGTTGAATTATTGTTAACTGTCTGATTAACATTATTACGATATAATATGGATCTATCAGATGTTAATTTGCTCTCTGTATCAGTTAATTTATAGAAATATCCAAATAAAATCAAAGCCCCTGCAATCCAAAACCAAAGTCTGTCTTTAGTACCATTATTAGAAGGAGTTTCTACCATAGCATTATCAGGATTATCAGCAGAATAATATACTGTTATTTTATCTCCTTTATTAGTCAATCTTGGTAATCCATAAAATTCATTTTTATATTTTGTTTCATCAACAGTATATTGTATGGTTGCTGTTGAAGCATGATGTTTTGTACTTGGAGAATAATACATTACTTTTCCAGTGGTTGTTTCAGCTGTTTCAATAAATTTATGAAAAGTATTAGTGCTTGTACCAATAGTAACTGCCCAAGCTCCTATAATAATACACATTATGCCAACCAAAATTATAAACCTACATAAAAGCTCTTTACTAATTATAGGGGCTACTGATTCTTCTGACTCATAATTATTTGTGAAAAAATTCATAATTATTCCTTGCTCTCAATATAAAGTCTTATTATACCTAATATTTTTGCTTAGCTAAAATAATCATCCTGACTATTATCATCATTATAAAATGTTGTCGCTGAATTAAAATTATGATTATACTCTGAATCCTGCAGGTTATTATTTAAATTGCTTTGTTCATATTTATTTCCATTATATGATGTACCATTGTATGTACTATTATATCCGCCATTTACAGAATTGTCTTTATTTCGATTATAATAAGCTGTTGCTCCGATATTAGCTCCGTTATTAGCATTTGTACCCATTCTTTGCGTTACAGTAGGAGAAACATTTTTTATAAGTAAATCCTCTTGAGTTTTCTTGTGATTAAGATATATACCAAGTATAAGAAAAAACGCACCTACCACTAATTGAAGTATTCCCTTTGACAAATTGTTGCCATAAATTTCACATTTTGCAACTGATGGGGTTTTGGCTTCATAATAAATCTCAACCTCTTGCCCATCATAAGTTGACCATTTTACATCCTTTAGCTCTAATGTATATTGCTCTCCGTTGACTGTATATTCAACCTTTGCTTGTTTTAATGGTATAAGACTATAGGTTGTACGACGGCGAAAAGTTTTTCTTACTCTTTTTTTAATCATAGTCCATGATGTATCAGAAACAATACCTGTTGTATGCTCCGCATTTTGTGTATATCTTGCCATTGATTTTTGAGATACGCCTTCCCAGAATACATCAAATATTCCAGAAATACACATAACTATTCCAAGCAGTATAAGTATCTTCCTTACATCAAATTTAGCACTTCCTGAGCCTCTTGCTGATGACGCATTATTAAATCTTCTGTCAAATGTATTATAAAATCTGATAAAATTCATTTTATGTACCCTTTAAAATATACTAATATATTAATCTAATGTAGCAGTTCAAAATCAATAGGGGAAATTGTCCTCTAACCATACATAAAAACAATCATATATTAGTCAAATATAATTTATATTATGTTCTGTAATCACCGTTTATTTTTACATAATCGTATGTAAGGTCACAGCCATACGCCTCTGCCGAACCGTTTCCGTCACCAAGTGAAACTAAAATTTCTATCTCATTTTCAAGCAGAATTTTCTTTGCCTTGTCCTCATCAAAGCAAAGTCCTAAGCCGTCCTTACAAACAAGAATTTCGCCCTTTGCAGATTTATATGAAACATCAATTTTATTTACATCAACATCTGCACCGCTATATCCAACCGCACATAAAATTCGTCCGCAGTTTGCATCTGCTCCGAACATTGCCGCCTTTACAAGGCTTGAACAAATTATGCTTTTTGATATTGTTACTGCTGATTTGTAATCCTTTGCACCGTCAACCTTACAGATAAGAAGCTTTGTTGCTCCCTCACCGTCACGAGCAAGCTTTTTGGCAACCTCTTTAAATGCAACAGTTAAGACTTCCACAAAAGTTTTATAATCCTCATTCTTAGTGCAAATCATTTCATTGCCTGCAAGTCCTGATGCCATAATTGCAAGAGTATCATTTGTAGAAGTATCACCGTCAACACTTACCATATTATAGCTTACTTCAACAGACTCCTTCAAAGCCTCAGAAAGCATTTCAGAAGATATTGCTGCATCGGTGGTTACAAACGATAAGGTAGTACCCATATTTATATGAATCATACCGCTGCCCTTTGCAATACCTCCGATAATTACCTTTTTACCGCCAAGAACAGTTTCAACAGCCCATTCTTTTTTTATAGTATCGGTAGTCATAATAGCCTCAGCAGCATTAGAACCACCCTCTTTTGAAAGTGTACCCTTTAAAGCCTCAACACCCTTTTTTACAGGCTCTAAAGGCAACGGCTGACCAATAACACCTGTAGATGCTACAATAACATCATCAGCATTTACATTAAGAGCCTCAGAGGCAAGCTTGCACATAGCCTCAGCAATCTCAATTCCGTCAGCGTTGCAGGCATTTGCATTGCCTGAATTAACGATAACAGCCTGAGCAATACCATTTTCAAGATGTTTTTTGCTTACAATGATAGTTGAGCTTTTCACAAGATTTTTTGTAAACACCGCTGCCGCATTACAAGGCTTTTCGCAGTAAATCATAGCCAAGTCACGCTTAGTAGTATTTGACGGCTTAATAGATGCACACACTCCCTGAGCGGTAAAGCCCATTGGAGCAGTAACACCACCGTTTATAAACTTTAATTTTTCCATATTATACATCTCCATAAACAGAATCTGTAAAAATAAAATATATATTTTTCATTTTTTAGACATAAACTTATTTTGTATGCTATTCTTTGTTTTATAATAAAAAACTGATATTAGTAATGATATTCCAAAAACAACAAACACCTGAATATAACTATACCAACTCGGCATTTGTAATCCTAATTTTTCTACCAACAACTCCAAAATTTCTATAACCATCATTTGTACTATATAAATTGATAATGAGTAATTTTTTCCACAATATGCAATGCATTTTAAAAACTTATTTGGTTCGTAAATTGGGTTATTTATCGCCAATAATACAATACTAACCGCAAGAAAAGAAATACCAATAAAATTTTCTTCATTATTTATCAAGCTACTATTTACTAATAAATTTCTTTCGATGACAACAAATACACTAAATATAAAAATTATAGATACTAATAATTTATTGCTTAATTTTGGAATCTTATTTGTGACAATAAGCTTACCGATTAAAAAATAGGGTAATCCAATAAACCACACATTTCTTGTATATGTTATTAAAATACTTTTTCCAAAAACTATTTTTGCATATGGTCCCAGAATTAAACCGATAGATAACAATAAAACAATAATTAAGACACAAATTTTCGTATTAATATTCACTTTGAATATTTCATTAATGGCATATTGAATAATCATACAATATAATAATGCTGATAAATACCAAAGATGTACACTTACCAAAGACCTGTTAAATACAAAAGCATTAAATATAGAATTGTAATTTACTATTTGAACAATATATTGCCCTACGCCTATGCCTTTGGAATATTCAAATGCATAAAACATAAAATAAAGCAAATTTGACAGTATAGTAATCAAAAATATTCTTTTTATTGCCCGTAATTTATGTTTACTTTGATAATAGAAAAATCCGGATATTATGAAAAAGCAAGGTACAGCTGCTCGTCCAATAGGGCATATATATGGATTATAAAAATTATTCCCCAAATGGAGCATTACTACAAAAAAAGCAGCAAAAAATCTTATAATATCAATACTATTTATTCTTTTATTCATATATTATTTATTAAAACGCAGGTGGAACAATTATCAAGCCTGTTTTTTCATCCAGACCAAAAATAATGTTCATATTCTGAATAGCCTGACCTGCGGCTCCCTTTACCATATTATCTATAGCCGCACAAGCTACAAGCTTGTTTGCTCTTGAGTCATAATGAATTGATACATCACAGAAATTTGAATATTTTACATTGTGAATATCTGCAACCTTTCCGTCATCAAGAAGTCTTACAAAAAATTCGTCCTTGTAATACTCCTCATAAGCCTTGCGGATTTGCTCAAAGGTTACACCCTCATTAATATCCGCATAAACTGTTGCAAGAATACCACGATTTACTGGAATAAGATGTGGTACAAATGTGATTATAACCTTTTCACCTGAAAGCTTTGAAAGTGTCTGTTCAATTTCAGGAGTATGACGGTGACTTGCTACCTTGTAAGCATGAAATCCCTCGTTAAGCTCTGGAAAATGACTGCCCTGAGATGGCTTTCTGCCTGCTCCTGTAACACCACTCTTACAGTCACAGATAATACCCTTTGTGCTTACAAGCTTATTTGCTATTGCAGGGGCAATGGCAAGTGGTGAACAGGTTGTATAACAGCCTGGATTTGCAATAAGCTTTTTACCCTTTATTTTATCTCTGAAAAATTCAGGAAGTCCATAAACAGCCTGATTATGAAGCTCCTTATCAAGAAAGGTACCATTATACCATTCTGTATATTCCTCTTCGCTCTCAAGACGGAAATCTGCACCAAGGTCAATGAATGCTTTACCTGAACTTATGCATTTTTCTGCAAGCTCCTGAGATAATCCATGGGGAAGAGCAGCAAAAATAACATCACTTTTTTCAACAACAACATCCTGAGTTTCACAAACCATATCATTCAGAAATGTGTATGAAGGATAAACATCGCTTAATTTCTGCCCTTCAAAGGAAACTGAGCTGATAGCTGAAATTTCAGCCTGAGGGTGTGAGGTGAGAAGTCTTACAAGCTCTGCACCTGCATAACCTGTTGCTCCGACAATTCCTGCTTTTATCATTAAAATCAAGTCCTTTTTCTAAAAATTAAATATTAAATGAATTATTCTGTAATATGTTTCTTTACATATTTATTTTTAAATTTATCTTCAATCCTGTCCCAGATATAGAAAACAGGTTTTTCAAATAGAAATAATCTGACCATATCAAGCACTGCACAAACAGCATAAATCACTACAGCCCAGAAAATACCATATCCAAATGCAATAGAGTCAGAATACTGAATAGTAACAATCCATTGGTTCCATAAAATATCCGATATTAATTTATTATCGTGGATAAGATACACTCCAAAGCTTGCAGTCGCAATTAAATTAATCGGTTTAATGCAACCTAATTTAAGATTTTTAAATCCAAGAAAAATGAATATTGATGCAAAGAAAATCGGCAGATAATTTTCCTGATACAAGGTTTTAAAATTAGAATCCTCGTATATAAAACCAATTCTGAAATTCCACATCAAATCGGCATACATTAAAAATCCTGCAATTATAAGACAAACAGCCGCAAGAACGAAATTAAGCAAGCATTTTTCGGTAAATGCTGAAGGATAAAGTCTGATATAAGCGGCAATCATATAAATAAAAATAAACCAGCCAACTTCACTAAATCCGGGCTTTCTGCAAACAGAAGTATATGAAACACACCATAAAACCGTCAGAAAGACCAGTAATCCCTGATATTGTCGTTTTGAGATATTCCTGATTAAAGTATTAATAAATGGTGCTAAAATACAAAGTATAAGATATGTAGTTGCAAACCAATATGAACCGAAGGTAAACGGAACAAGCGATGATAGGGTAGTTTTATATTCTGGCTCAATATAACCCGTTGAATACACAAAAATCAGACATATAGCAGACCAGAAAAACACCTGTAAATAAGGCTTTGCAATTTTTTTAAGCTTAAAGGAAGAGCCTGCAAGAAAGTAACCGCTTATCATAACAAAACAGTTTACACCGATTTTTCCGCCAAGGAGCAGTTCCCTTACGGAAAGCTCAGCGTAAATATATTCCCCAAAGTCATGCTGACCATGCAAAGCAAGATGATGCATAATAATCAGGAGCATACATATAATACGCAAAAGCTCAAAATTTGAATTTCTGCCCTTAGCAGATTTTTTAATTACACTTCTACCACTCATTTTAATCTAAAACCCCTGTAGAAATCTATAATATATTTTTATTTCGTACAGAAATGCGTATGAATTTTTGTACATATTTTTATTAATAATAAAAATATGATAAACCAGCCAATTAAATATGTGTGATAATAATATTTAAAATATGCTGCCGGTGAAAAAATCAGGGTTATTCCTGTATTTATTATTAATCCAATACTTACTGTACCCCAAAACATATTTTTTTGTATTATTGAGTAAATTAATAGTATCAATAAAACACCTAATACTACATTTAAATTATAAAAAACACCAATAACACCATCTTTTGAGGCTGTATATTGCCACATTCCAAACCGCTCTTTAATAAATAACAGTGGTTCATTACATACTATTTTTAATACCGCTTTGTTAAAGTTTTCTTTATCAGGTTGTGTATAATCCTCTCTAACTCCTATATACTCATCAAGCCAAATAATATATGTATCTTCGTAGTTTTGGTTTCCTAGTTTTTCATTAATATAGTCTATTTTTTCTATTGATATATAATTATCCACTAACTCAATTTCATCAATATATTTATCCTTATCCAACCCTAATCTACACATGTTTACAAACCACGAAACATATGTCATTGTATCTTCTTTTCCATTATTTTTATCGAAACATATTTCAGGTAAATATAATGCCGTAACTATCACAAAAAAAACTAAAAATAAAGAAATAATTTTTTTAATCTCTCTAAATCTATATGTCACAATAATGAGCAGTGGTGCAAATACTATTAGATATATCCCTTCTTTTCTCCAAAAAGTCAATGAAGCAAATGAAATCATTATCATTATCAAATATGGAAAATTAATCATCTTATTTTTAATATAATCAAAATACATTTTTACTACAAGAAATAAAAAGAGTAAACCATAAAATTGCATTCTATGAATTAAAATGCCGTTTTCAATGACAGGAGGTAGTACAAATAAACCATAAATAAGATAACCTGCTTTACTTTTGAAATGATAAACTGCTTTATCAATGATATAACCGCATAATAAAGATTGAAGAATTATTTTTACAAATAAAACTCCCATTTGACCAGGCACTAACATAAGCGAAATGATATAAATAATACCCGTAAAATACATAAAATGATAAGGAAAAGCATTTAATTGAACAGATTCATTGAAAATTCTTAACTCATCACCAAATAATGTATATTTATTTTTTAAACAAGCATAAGCAATTAGTACTATCATATAAGGAAAAGCATATAGTGTAATATTTTTTAGCCTCTTATGACCATTGCTTAATAATGTTATCCATTTCCAAATCAAAAAAATAACAATAAATAAAATAATCTTTAATAATATATAACTACATAATTTTTCAGATCTTTGAAAATTAAAAATAAATCGGTCAGTATAACAAGTTATTAACATATGAATAAAAGCAATACCAAAAATATAATAATTATTTTTAATGACATCAAATAATCCATTGAAGCTTATTTTAAGATTTTTAATCATAGTGTCACACTCACAACAAATATTATTCATACAATTTTTTAATTCTCTCTGCCTGAGCCTTTACATTTTCTGTTGCGGGTCCGCCAAGCACCTTACGGTCATTTGCACATTTTTCAAGAGATATTGCCTTATATACATCCTCATCAAATACTTCACAAACCTTTTTATACTCGTCCATAGGAAGATTTTCAAGGTCTGTTCTAAGCTCTATACATCTTGCAACAAGCTCACCTGTTGCCTTGTAGGCATCTCTGAAAGGTACTCCGTTCTTTGTAAGCCAGTCTGCACAGTCGGTTGCATTTATAAATCCGCCTGCTGCGGCTTTTCTCATATTCTGAGGCAATACCTTCATTGTATCAAGCATTGGTGTAAAGGCTGTAAGACACATTTTCACTGTATCTACCGCATCAAAAATTGCCTCTTTGTCCTCCTGCATATCCTTATTGTATGCAAGTGCAATACCCTTCATAATGGTAAGCAGGGTCATATTATCGCCGAAAACTCGTCCGCTCTTTCCACGAACAAGCTCTGCAATATCAGGATTTTTCTTCTGAGGCATTATTGATGAGCCAGTTGAGAATGCATCATCAAGCTCAATGAATTTAAATTCCCAGCTGCACCACATAATTATCTCTTCAGAAAATCTTGAAAGATGAACCATAATTATTGAAAGTGCAGAACAAAATTCTATACAGAAATCTCTGTCAGAAACACCGTCAAGAGAGTTGTTTGTAATTCTTTCAAAACCAAGTAATTCTGCTGTAATGGTTCTGTCGATTGGATAGGTGGTCCCAGCCAATGCACATGAGCCAAGAGGCATTTCATCCATACGCTTTAAGCAGTCCTCGAGTCTTGAAACATCACGCATAAGCATTTCGCCATATGCAAGTAAATGATGACCAAAGGTAATAGGCTGTGCTCTCTGCAAATGTGTGTAACCAGGCATAACAGTATCGGCATATTTTTCAGCCTTGTCAGCAATTACCTTTATAAGGTCAACTACAAGATTTTTAACATTGACAACCTCTTTTTTGAGGTACAGCTTAACATCAAGAGCCACCTGGTCATTACGACTTCTTGATGTATGCAGACGCTTGCCGTTATCGCCTATTCTCTTTGTAAGCTCACCCTCGATAAAGGTGTGAATATCCTCAGCTTCCATATCAATTTTGAGGGTTCCGTTTTCAATATCCTCTAAAATACCCTTTAAGCCCTGCACAATATCAGCGGAATCTTCTTCTTTGATTATACCGCATCTGCCGAGCATAGTTGCGTGAGCAATACTTCCCTCTATATCCTCTCTATACATTCTGCTGTCAAAAGGTATAGAGCTGTTGAAATCATTAGTTGTTTTTGAAAGTTCCTTTTTAAATCTGCCTTTCCATAACTGCATTATATTTTCCTCCGTTATTTATGTATTTTAATCAGAAATTTATATCATCATAATTACTCTTAATTTTCTTTTCAAAAAATATCCCTGCAACCGAACCTATAAGCATTGTCAGCATTACAGGGTCAGCCAGAACAAACCATATCATACTGAATATTTTTTGTGAGTTATCATTTGTTGTAAAATATATAATTATAAAAGCTATATTTGAAAATAAAGCAAAAATCAAATCAGTCATACTGAAAATTATAAATACAGAAATTTTTCTGCCAAATCTGTTTTTGATGATATTATAGACAAAAGCAGTAACAGCCACAAAAAACACCAGTAAAACAATCAGGCATATAATAACATATCCAGCCACAAGGCTCACCTCAGAAATAAAATTATATACACATTTCAGCCTTGAATAACTGACAAAAGCAAACATTCAATACAAAAATCTATATATATTTGCATTTCAAATATGAAATTATGTTACAAATAATCTTCCTCAAAAAATACTATATGGGGCAGAGTGCAACCCTGCCCCTAATTAATTCAATCAAATAGTAATTATTTAATCAAGCCTTTTTTAGCACGAACCTTGATTGGAAGTCCGAAAAGATTGATAAATCCAGCACTATCATTCTGATTGTAAACCTCGTCCTCATCAAAAGTAGCAATTTCCTCATCATAGAGTGAATAAGGACTTGTAACACCTGCATCAATGATATTACCCTTGTAAAGCTTCAGCTTAACCTCACCTGTAACATATTCCTGAGTGCTGTCAACAAAAGCAGAGAGAGCCTCACGAAGTGGAGTGTACCATTTACCGTCATAAACGAGTTCAGCAAAGGTATTAGAAAGGTTCAGCTTATAGTGGAGAGTATCCTTATCAAGGCAGATTTCCTCAAGCTTTGAGTGAGCGGCATAAAGAATTGTACCACCAGGGGTTTCATAAACACCACGAGCCTTCATACCAACAAGACGGTTTTCAACAATATCAGTAATGCCTATACCGTTTCTTCCGCCAACCTCGTTGAGCTTTTCAACGATTTCAACAGCACCAAGCTTTTCGCCATTAACAGCAGTTGGAACACCTTTTTCAAATGAAATTGTAACATACTCAGGCTTATCAGGAGCCTGCTCAGGAGATACACCAAGCTCAAGGAAGCCTTCCTTGTTATACATCGGCTCATTTGCAGGGTCTTCAAGGTCAAGACCTTCGTGGCTTAAATGCCAGAGGTTCTTATCCTTTGAATAGTTTGTTTCACGATTAATCTTGAGCGGAATATTCATTTTTTCTGCATAAGCAATTTCGTCTTCACGACTCTTAAATTCCCATGTTCTCCAAGGAGCAATAATCTTCATATCAGGAGCATAAGCCTTGATAGCGAGTTCAAAACGAACCTGATCATTACCCTTACCAGTACAGCCATGGCAGATAGCGTCTGCACCCTCAGCCTTAGCAATTTCAACAATTCTCTTAGCGATGATAGGACGGGCAAAGGAAGTACCAAGAAGATACTTACCCTCGTAAACAGCACCAGCTTTTACTGTTGGGAAAACATATTCCTCAACAAATTCCTTGTTAAGATCCTCGATATAAAGCTTAGAAGCACCTGTTTTAATAGCCTTTTCCTCAAGACCTTCAAGCTCAGTACCCTGACCTACATTACCTGAAACAGCGATAACCTCGCAGTTATCATAATTTTCTTTAAGCCAAGGGATAATGATAGAAGTATCAAGACCGCCGGAATAAGCAAGAACGACTTTTTTAATTTTATTGTCAGCCATATATAAAACCTCCATAATATGATAAAATTTGTTACAAATACATTATACACTTTCGCACAGAAAAATCAAGGGTTTTTGAATAAATATTCAAATTTTTTTAAATAAATATAAAGCCTGAAAAAAATTAAATAATATGCGTTTTAATCAGTAATACAGACAAAATAAACCAAAAACGCAATGGCTTGCCGTTTGGATTACTGAGTAAAAAATGCATATATGCATAAAAAATGAATATTCATAAATATTCATTTTTGAATAAAATAATGTATATTTATACTATTTTTAAAAAATCATCAAAAAATAAAATTTGTAAAAACTGCAAAAACAAGGCTGTATCCTGAGATACAGCCCTGAAATTTACATAAATATCAAAATTAAGCCTTGCCAACTGAACCAAAGAGTTCCATTTTCTCTTTAACAGTAGCCTTGATAGCCTCTGCACCAGGAGCAAGAAGCTTTCTTGGGTCAAATCCCTTACCTTCAAGGTCCTTACCAGCTTCAACATACTTTCTTGTTGCATCAGCAAAAGCAAGCTGACACTCTGTATTAACATTAATCTTTGATACACCGAGTGTGATAGCTTTCTTAATCATATCAGCAGGGATACCTGTACCGCCATGGAGTACGAGTGGCATATCGCCTGTAAGCTGCTGGATAGCATCAAGAGTTTCAAAGCTAAGACCCTGCCAGTTTTCAGGATATTTACCATGAATATTACCGATACCTGCAGCAAGCATTGTAACACCGAGGTCAGCAACCTGCTTGCATTCCTGAGGATCAGCACATTCGCCCATACCTACAACGCCGTCTTCTTCACCACCGATTGAACCAACTTCAGCCTCGATTGAAAGACCAAGCTCATTACAAGTTGCAACGAGTTCCTTTGTCTTTTCAATGTTCTCTTCGATTGGATAGTGTGAACCGTCAAACATAATTGAGCTGAAACCAGCTTCGATGCACTTCTTAGCACCTTCATATGAACCATGGTCGAGGTGGAGAGCAACTGGAACTGTAATATTAAGCTCCTCAATCATACCCTTAACCATACCAACTACAGTCTTGTAGCCACACATATACTTGCCTGCACCCTCAGATACACCGAGAATTACAGGTGAATTAAGCTCCTGAGCAGTTAAAAGAATTGACTTTGTCCACTCAAGATTGTTAATGTTAAACTGACCTACAGCGTAGTGTCCTGCCTTTGCTTTTGTAAGCATTTCCTTAGCATTTACTAATGGCATTTTCATCTTCCTTTGGAAATTTATTTCAACAGAAAATCGTCATTTTCTGTTGAGTTAAACTAATTATACAATATATTCCGTCAAATATAAAGAGTTTTAAAGAATTTTTTGCGTAATTTTTAATTTTTTTGAATAAAAAGTCTGATTTTTGCAGATTATCACGAAATTTTCAACCTTTGCACACACACTTATTATTCAATGCTGTTGCTTTTGCTTAATCAAAGTTGTATAATATAGTGGAATGAATAATTTTCCAAACAAGTAGGAGTAAATTATGGATAATAATAATTACTATAATAATAACAATGATTTTTATGGAGATAATCCGCAAAAACCATTTACAGAAAAATCTGCACAAGGCACTATAGACAATAATAATGCTGAACAGCAAAATTCAAAATCTGCAAAGGATTTCACCCCACAGCCATATGAGCAATATGCGGTACATCGTCCAGCACCTGATTACAGCAATCCACAGCCTGAAACTAAGTTTGAACCACCATATTCAGATTATATCCCCAAGCAAAGCAACCCTGATGCTTATAAGCACAATGATTATTCACAGCCAAGCTATGTTAATCCACATATGAACAATCATCATAATGAACAGTATATGCCTAAATATTATGCCCAGCAAAATGTTCAGAATACAAATGCAAATGCAGAAAACAGCAATTACCAAAACACAAACACAACTGTCACAGGGTTTAATAATTCACCGAACTATACTCAGAGCAATACCAATAGCAATAATAATGCTTACCAAAATATTCCAAATTATCAGCAGGCACAAACCAATGCAGGCTCACCATACAACAATTCTCCGTATGCATATACAGGAAGAAACAATACTCCGAAAAAATCAAATGCAGGCTTAATTGTAGTAATAATAGTGCTGAGTGTACTTCTGCTTGGAAGCGTGATAGGAATGGCAGTATTTGCCTTGAATTATCGTGCAGGCGAAGGAAAAGACGAAACCGAACCATCAGAATTTTTTGGATTTACAATTCCAGGATATACATTTCCACAGATAGCCGAGGAAACAACCCCAACAGGAGAGCATAAGGAATCCGATTACAGCAATAAAACCGACAAGGAATTTAAGGGAATTGAGCTTAATGAAAAGCCAGAGGATGCAGGTAAAAACAGCGGATATAATTCAGAATACGCATACAAAAGGATTTCTGATTGTGTAGTAGGAGTAGTCTGCTACTCTGAAAAAATAACAAGTGTTGAGAACTGCAGCTCACAGGGAAGCGGAATTATTCTGACCTCTGACGGATATGTACTTACAAATTCCCATGTTATTGACAACAGCAAAACAGCATATCTGATACAGGTAGTACTGGCAAACGGAGATACCTACAATGCTGGAGTAGTGGGGTATGACACAAGAACAGATATAGCAGTATTGAAGATGGATAATGCAAAGGATTTAAAATATGCAGAATTTGGAAATTCAGACCAGATAATACTTGGAGAAGATATACTTGCAGTTGGAAATCCGGGAGGACTGGATTATCAGAATTCAATTACTAAGGGTGTAGTATCAGCAATAAACAGAGAGCTTTCCGCAACAAGCCTTGTAAAATACATACAGACAGATGCGGCAATAAATCCAGGTAATTCAGGCGGACCTGTAGTAAATATGTATGGACAGGTAATAGGAATTGCAACAGCAAAAATCGTATCCGAGCAATATGAGGGAATGGGCTTTGCGATACCGACAAACACAGCAAAGACAATAGCAGACAGCCTGATTCGCAACGGATATGTAGCAGGCAGAGTAAAGATAGGAATAGTAGGAACAGCAGTAAACTCCTACAATTCCATATCAGATGAAATACCAAACGGAATACTTGTAAGCTCTATATCAAAAGGCGGTCCTTGTGAAAACTCAGGATTAAAAGCAGATGATTCTGTAATAACAAGTGCAGGCGGTGCAAAAATAGAAAGCTTTGCAGATATATACAATGTACTTGAAAAGTACAAAGCAGGTGATAAGCTGGAAATCAAATATTACAGTATAAAAGATAAAAAGGAATATACCACAACCATAACACTACAAGAGGATATACAATAAAATAATTACAAATTGCAAAAAATTTCATTTATTCTCATATTACTAATGATGTGTTATACAGTTAATAAA
>JAKSRB010000026.1 GCA_024403825.1 Ruminococcus sp.
TTTTTTTGGCGGAAATGGTGGGATTTGAACCCACGCACCCTTTCAGGTCTATCGCATTTCGAGTGCGACCTCTTCAGCCTCTTGAGTACATTTCCATATATTACTTAACTATTTTACTGTTTTATTGCCAGCTTGTCAAGTATTTTGTAACGCTTTTGCATTATTATCATAGTATGAAATGAATTAAAGTAATGGCAGGTGAAAATGTGGCTTTAGATACGAGAGAACTTTTTGCTCGCCTCATAAAGTGTGAGGCTGGTGGAGAGGGAGATGACGGAATGAGAGCGGTTGCCTCTGTTATTGTAAATCGTGTAAATATTGGCTATGGCGAATTTGCACGAATAAGTAACGGTGGTGATTTCAGAGCTATTATAGAACAGGATAATCAATTTACTTGTCTGAAAACAAGTATTGGCGGTGTTTATAATCCTCAGAATGTTTATAATATTTCGCCTGAGGCAATTCACTATGAGATTGCTGACTGGGCTATTGCAGGCAATACTGATGGTTCAGTTGGAAATTCAATATTTTATTTTAATCCCTATTCAAGCAGTTGTCCAACATATTTTCCATCACGAAATGGTGTTATTTATAATAGAGTGGGCGACCATTGTTTTTATATACCCACCTCATATTACGCACAAACTTAAGGAGATTTTATGGCTGATAACAATATGACACAGAATACTATGCAGGGTAGCATGCAAAGCAATATGCAAAGCAACGCTATTCCGAATGAGATTAACCCAAATAATTTGTACGATGGACAGGGACAGCAGGCTAATACAGGTTGTCTGCAAGGCTCATGCCCAAGAAATACTATTGATACAGGCTATTATATTCCATCATTAACCGAAATTGCTTCATATAATCCATATGCTCCAAACATTGGCACGCAAAGACCTCAGAATGATATATCTCAAAATCCGAATATTCGTCCAGCTCCAGGTGTAAGCAATATGGCTAATATGCCAACGAATAACACATCAAATACGCAGAATACACCTATGAATAACAATAATATGCAGATGCCTTATAATGGCAATGAGCAGTATTATAATACTATGCCATTACCTGCAACACCGGCAACAACTCAGATGAATGGTGCTACTATGAGTACCATAGTTCGTGAAGATTTAAATATGCCAATTACAGATTTTGCGAATCCATATCCAATTACGCCTGAAAGCATCCAATATCTTAATGGATATATCAGAACACAGATAGGCAGACGACTTACGATTGATTTCCTTATTGGAACTAATAATATAGTTTCTAAAACAGGCTACTTGCTTGGTGTGGCTCAAAACTATATATTAATTAACGAGCTTGATACTAATGATATTACAACCTGCGATTTTTATAATATAAAATTTATAAGATTTTATTATTGATAAAATTTTTTTATTTTAGCTATTGACAAACTATGTTAAATTATGCAACATATATATGTGAGGTTTTTCTCACACACTTCCAACTAAACCGCCCTGATTTTGGTCAGGGCGGTAATTTTAATTTTATTATTTTGTATCAAAATTCAATTAATTAGTTTTGTTTCTACTGTTGTTTCTTCTGTAATCAGTAGGTGTGGAATTATAGCTTAGTCGAAATAAACGATTAAAATTTGAAAGATTTCCAAATCCTGATTTATAAGCGATTTCTGAAACCGGTATGTCGCTTTTTATAAGCATCTCAGCGGCTTTTGCTAATCTTAATTCATTGGTGTAATCAACATAGCTTTTATTAAGTAATTCCTGAAATAGGTGGGAGATATAGTATTTACTTATTCCGAGCTTTTCTGATAGTACCGCAAGTGATACATCCTCTGTAAAGTGCTTATTTATATATTCTGTAACAGTATTCAATGTTGAAAGCTTTCGGCTTTGTGAAACAGGTAATTCCATTTTTACATATTTAGATGACATTAGCAGATATGCTATGTTGTACAGCTGCCCTGTAATGAATATGCTGTAATATACATTTGGAGAATTTTTTGCTTGTATTACAGAATTAATATTATTGCGAAGCTCCTCATTAATTTTATCAGCTTTTGGTATTAAGGCAGAGTCTGTAAATTGTTTTGTAGGTACAAGTGTTAGAATTTCAAGAATGTAGCGGTCTCTGCTGATTGAAAATGGATTTGAAATATCAATAGAAATAGCATCAATATCAACTTGATTTCCATATACGATATAATTATTGTTGGGTGATATGAAAATAACATCATTTTCGCTAATTTGATACGATATATTTTCAAGTTCGATGATTCCGGAACCGCTTTTTACACATCCAAGCAGTATAGTATTACTGTGAGAAATTGCATTATCACTTTTTAATTTTCCATATTCAATACGCAAGAAATCATCATTGTAGAAACTGTGTGAATTCATTGTTTCAAAACTCATTATATCCACCTTTACTTACAGATACCTAATATTGACTTAATAAACATTAAATATAAATAAATATTTAATTGTTTTGTAATAAATATTGTGAGCAATTTTTAGAATTATATTTCAACTACTTTATCCTACCACAAAATTTTGTATATTTCAACACTTGGCAATGATTATATCCGTATTATTTGTTGTAGATTATTGCGTTGATTAATATTATAGGATTTACTTATAAAATAATGTTATAATTTGACAAATTATTACATTAATAGTTATTTACTATCCCCAAAAAATCGAATTTAAATTATATATTTTCAGTATTTTATTATTTCTTTTGTAATAAAATTAATACATATTTTATAGAAAGATTTTGACACATACAGCAAAAAGCCCTTGTAAAATTACATAAATTCACAAGAACTTTAACAGCTTTTATAATAATGATTTTTGTTGGTTTCTTAACTATTTAATCAGAATAAATAGCAGAAATATTCCCAGATTGTTTCCCACATAAATTGTATCCTCCTTTGTTAAATTTGATGATTAAAGGATACAATTTTTCAGAAAATTGCTAAATTTGTTTGTATGATTGGTTTATGTTGTGAAATATTATAACTTATGCATTTTTGTTATTTTGAGGTTGTTATTTATTGCTTTGTATTGTTTTTTGTTGTATAAAATAAAAATATTTTAAAAATAGTAGTTTTTAAAATGTAGTTTTAAAGCTAAATTAATCAATCAATAATTCTTGCAAGTAATAGCTTTTTAGTGTATAATAAGCATTATCGTGAGGTAAAGTGCTGTCTTACTGTGCTTAAAATAAATTTTTATCAGCTTATGAAATATTGTAGTTAGTTATACAATACAATTTAGTTGGGAGTTATTTGCATTGGATAATGTTTTTAAGCTATTATTTGAATTAATAGGTCATTTCTTTGAATCGTTTTTTTCAATATTTACAGGTATCTTTAGCGGAATAGGTGGAATGTTTAATTTCTGTGAGTATTTGTCTATTATCAAATCATATTCTGACCAGTTAGGCTGGAGTGTTTGGATAATCGCTATATTTGCCGTTTTATTACTTGTATTGATTATTGTAGCGATTGGTTTTATTATTAAATATATAATTAAAAAATCAGGTGTTTTTTCTAATGATAGCAAGTCCCTTGTTAGCGAAAATCAATTACTTAAACGGGAGATTTTAAGACTTAGTGTTGAGAACGATTCATTGTTTTTTGAGAATGGTTTAAATCTTTCAACAAATTTGAATGGCAATCAAGTTGAAAACGACAGTAAAAAGAGTGAAACGGTAAATCGTTTTTATAATCTAACTGAGATTGACAAGCTTTGGGATAACAAAATAATTCAGAATTATGATAATAATATTTTGTTATCTGATTTTTGTGAACAGTTTAGATTGTTTGCCTGCTCTCAGCTTAATTTGTACTATGATATAAAGGTAATTCGTTTATTTGTTTCAGCATTTGCGGCAACTCGTTTAATAATTTTGCAGGGCATATCAGGAACAGGAAAAACCTCTTTACCGTATGCTTTTGGAAAATTTATTAAAAATCCTGCTGTTATAACCTCTGTTCAGCCATCATGGAGAGATAGAGGTGAGATTTTTGGTTATTTTAATGAATTTACCAAAAAGTACAATGAAACTGAAATTCTGAAGGCAATGTATGAGGCATCATATAACGATAATATTTATACAGTTATTCTTGATGAAATGAATATTGCAAGAGTGGAATATTACTTTGCTGATTTGCTTTCAACACTTGAAATGCCGTCAAAGGATGAATGGCTTGTAAGCCTTGTACCTGAGAGGTGGGAGAGTGACCCTAAGCATATTGAAGATGGAAAGCTAAAAGTACCACATAATATGTGGTATATTGGTACAGCAAATAACGATGATTCGACCTTTGCTATTTCTGACAAGGTTTATGACAGAGCCATTTCAATAGAAATCAATAGAAAGGGCGAGTGCTTTAATGCTCCTGAAACTCCGCCTATAAGTATTGATTGTACATATTTTGAAAGTATATTAGAAAGTGCCGTAAAGAATAATCCAATGTCAGAAGAAAATCTTGAAAGAATTAAAATTCTTGATGACTATATTATTGAGCATTTCAGAATTGCATTTGGTAACAGAATTTTGAAACAGATATGCGATTTTGTACCTGCTTACATAGGCTGTGGAGGAACAGAGCTTGAGGGCTTGGATTATATACTATCAACAAAGGTGTTCAGAAAATTTGAAGCATTGAATATTACATATATGAGAGATGAATTTGATGAGTTGTGCGATTTTATTGATGAGTTGTTTGGAAGGGAAAGTATGAAGGAATGCAAAGCATACCTATCGCATTTACAGAAATATTAATAATTTGAAATAGTAAAAATCCTGTTTGCATAATATGAATGCAGGCAGGATTTTTAGTTTTACAAAAAAATTTTAAAATTATTAAAAAATATACAATAAAAGTATTGACAATGTGCAAAACATTTGATATAATATAGCCAAAGAAAAGAGAAAGACGGAGGTCTTAGATATGAAAGCTTTTAAACCTTTTATAATGCAAATCAAAGACTTTAAACGGAGCCTTCCCCCAAACAAAGCATAACCGAATATTATATGTTCTGTATTGAATTTACATAATTCAGCGGTCACCGGATTAGCTTTAGTCGCTTGACATTAATTTATTGAATCACAGAGTGCATCCGCTCACAGTAACAGGTTATAGTTTATTTAATTTATTCTTATAATTGCTGCAAGGTTTTTACCTTTTCTTCAGATATATTTAGTATTCGGTTTCCGATTTTTTTACAATTTAATATTTTGTATTGGAAATTTATATACGGTGGTTAGACCAATGGAAAGTAAGTATTTTATCAGTATTAAATGAATGGAGATAATTCCAATGTAATACAATAGTTACTTATTTATAAACTTATTGAAAAGGATTGAGTCCTAAGTATAGTTTATTTTTATAATAAAAATCAAAGGTGGTTGCATATCGCAACCACCTTTTTAAATTGGTGTTTATGGGCTGTTTATAGTCGGTTTGCTGAAGTTTGTACAACAGCAAACCGACTTTTAATTTTGTTGATATTTAGAGAAAAATTTAATAACATTTATCATTAAGATACTTTTAAACTACAAAATTTAATTAGTATCTTGTAAAAAGCATACAATGCTATTATTTTTGCTCTTTTTTAGGGTCAAATGTAAATTCTTTAATTCTTTGATATACTTCACTTTCTGAACCCATTAACTGAATGAAATTCTGTCTTGAGAAAACATATTTATCATCCTGAACTTTTCTGAAAATATTCAAATCTACAAGCTCATCCATATACATTTTTATTCTGTCTGTGGAAAGTGAGTAAATCTTCATAATTTCATAGTTCTTTCCTCTTTTCAGAATATCTTCCGCTGTTAATCCAAGTGTGTTATTATCTTCATAACACCATTCAGCCATAAGCAATGCTATAATCTCATAATAGTTATCTTCATCAAGTGCAAGTGTTATATTGAAGATTTCTCTGATTTTTTCATCGAAGTCTTTATTTGCAAGCAGCTTCTGAATATGAGTTTCAGTTATTATGTATGGAGGGCATTCAGTTTCAGGATATACTGCATCAAAATCGCTCTTTTTCATACTCTCAACAAGCTGAGTGCAGTAGAACTGTATAAGAATAGGAAAGTAGTTTGTTGTTGCGAGAATGGTTGAAATAAGTCCGTCTGACCTGTCATTATCAGCAAAGAACATTCCAAGCGAGTTAAGAGGATATTCAAGTAATCTCTTGGCATCTGTGAATTTGAATGGCTTTATGGTAAGATGTTCAAGCTGCGGTATTCCTGAGTTGTCTGAAATAGCACTCTTTTTATCATATCTTACAATATTATGAAGTCCTGCAATTACAAACTTAAAGTTGATGTCGGAATCATTCATAATATTCTTTAAGTTGTCAATAGGGGAGTAGCCATAATTTGAACAGTCCTCAATAAATCTGTCGCCCTCATCAAGTAGTAAAAGTAAATAATTTATGTTCTTTTCTCTGATGTTATTTTTGATTGCAAATGAAAGTGTTTCCCAGTCATTGCAGGCATCTTCTTCATTAAGGATTCCCTTTATGATTAATTCTCTGGCAACCCATTTTGCTGATTCCTCAACACCCTTTTTCTTGATTTCTACATATACAGCTCTTTGATTGTTTATGCCGTCAATATCCTTCTGAGCCTTTTTAAGTAATGCTGATTTACCAAGCTGTCTGCCACCATATAACAGATGTATTCCCCTTGGGTCTTTGATTTTATTTAGTTCATCAGCTCTGCCTATGAACATTTCCGGTGGCATTGGATTTGAGGATACATAAACATATGGTTGATAGTAAGTGTATGGCATACTGATATTCATTAATGTTCTGAGAATATTTGATGAATTATAGTGTGCCGCAAGATATGTAATTGTAACTCGGTCAACAATTAAATAAATTTCACCATAGTTACGCTTTTTAATTGTGCTTGCAATTTTTCTTCTGTCTGCAAGTGTGAATGCTGAATCCACAAATACTATGGTTGCTTTATCAAAACGGTTAAGCTCATCAAGCTCTGCAATAAGTCTTTCTAAATCATAACCGCCAAACAGGCATTTTACTCTGAAAGAATGCTTGGTAGCATTTGAGCCAAATGGTGCAATTATGTGCTGATATGCGGTGTAACCAGTCTTTTCTTCATCAATAAGGCAGTCATAATAATCTCTTAATGAATTGTCAGCGACCTTTTCGACAGAACATTTCAAACCGAGTGCAGAAAGCAAACGAGAAATCTTATTTGTATCATAATTACTCTTTATCCAGTAATCAACAAGGTTTATTGCTCCTCTTACTTCTTTGTTACTGATATTTGAATTATATACAAATTCGCCTGCCTGCTTTGATAGTATCTCCATTGGTTCATTACAATGCTGATAAATTTCATCATACTGATTATGGAAATCAAATAACGGTGAAGTTGATACAGCTGGATGATGCTCTTCAATATCTTCGTTTGATATTCTGTTTATAAGATCCTCTGCGGCAGTATAATTTTTCTTTTCAAGGAAGTAATCAATTTTGCTTATGTAAGTGTCAAACAATTCGCTTGATTTGTATTTTTCATCGCCCTCTGAGCTAATCATTGCTATTAGCTGACCAATGCGGAGCTGAAGATTTTCACCAACATTCAGTGCTTCCTTGTCAATCAGAGCTTTTATTCGATTTTGCATATTTAATGAAAAACCAAAGTTCTGCGATTCTTCTGAATACTTATGAATGTTATTTGCTTCAATTAATACTTTTTCCTTGCTCTCAATTCCAAGCTTTCCGTAGCTTTGTGCAAGCTCTAAATCCTCATGGAATTGCTTATGTAAAACATAGAATTGCTCAATAATTTCATTGTGATGCTTTTTGAAATACTGTTCAGCATTTTCAAAAATACTTGTATCTTTTTCAAGACTTTGATAATATTCTTTTAATATCTTTGTTGATTCAATGTTGTAATTTTCAAATTCGTTGTAGTCAGGCTCAAAGCTGTAATCATCTACAATTCTGGCATGTGTTGATACTCGTGCCATTAGACTGAGTTTTTTGCTGTCTGGACAGAAATCGGTTAGTACAGGGAGATAATAACCCCTTGTATCATCTTCAAGAGTTATTAATCCTGTTTTCAAAAACTCTACAAAATAAAATTTTCTCTGTTGCTGTAAATCGCAGGTGCCGTCAATTCTTGCTTTTAAATCTTCAAGTGTATTTTTAACACTCAGATAACCTGCTTTAATGATTTTATTTTCGTTTTCTGACAATGATGTACACTTTGGAATTGCTGAGTTGATAAGTCTGAGGACATTATTCTTTTCAGCCTTGAAAGGATTATTTTCAATAGGTGTCAAAGTGTTTAAGCGTACATATTCACCGATAATTGTAAGCGAACGGATAATTCTGTTAAGAAGCTTATTTCTCTTTGTTGAGTTGAGGAAAACTAATTCACCATTACAGCATTTTTCCCATGTTTCATCGAGCATTTTTTCAACAATGTGGGTAAGAATTGAACCTTCATTTTCATATTCCTCACTATCAGTCATAAAGGCTGAAATGTAAAGTACAGCAATATCAATATCTTCCTTTGCATCATCTGCGGCAATTTTCAGAGCAGTTGCAAGGTTTCCGTCAGGGTCAAAAATATTTTTTGCTGTTTCGATATATTGCTCAATTCCTGAATTATCAGTAAATGGTGTTTCTACATAGCTTTCATAATAGTCTGTTGCTTTTTGAACAACATTTTTGATTTCTTTTTCAATGTATCTTTGTTCCTGCAAATGATATTCGCTGTAAATATCTGCACCACGATGCCATTCTTTCTTAAAGCTACCGAATTTCTCAGAAATCATTTTAATTTCCGGAATTTCAGGCATATTTATGCAGGAGTTGAGAGCATCTACATCATAATCATATCTGCTATCGTTGTAGAAGAAATTACGGAGAGTTGCAGATGCTATGAAAAATCTTTCGTATTCGCTCTTAGTACAGCCAACAATATTGATGATTTTGTCTGAGTCATAGAATAAACGCTCAAGAGGTGAATCATATGCGTAAGTGGCTGCCTCATAAAGCTCCTCAATTTCATTGCCCATCTTCTGATATGCGGCTTTTAAAAGCGTGAGTGCGGCATATTCCTTGTTTTCAATTATCATATCCGCTACTCTTGATTCGATATATTCAAAGGTAAAATCTTCAATTATATCTTCCTCAGGTATTATTATTTCTTCTTCAACAATTTCCTCAGGTTCTGGCTCAGGCTCTTCTTCAATCTGTTCCTGTTCTTCCTCTGGCTCTTCGTTTTGAAATTCTTCCTCATAAATGTATGGTTCAGCTATTTCCTCTTCAAAAAATCCGTCAGTTATTTCTTCGTCTGCATCTTCATTTTCAGCTGTTTCAATTTCAGGTTCGTCAAATAAATCCTGTTCTTCCTCCTGATATTCCTCAGTTAATTCCTCAGAAAACTCTTCCTCAGGTTCTTCGTAAAATTCTTCTTCAACTGTTTCTTCTAATACAGGCTCTTCGGGAAAGGGGGCTACCTCACTTTCTGATTCGGACTTTTCATAATCAGCGGGGAAACCGCCAACAGCCACTTGTTCAAAGTTCATTTCTTCGCTTGCATCATAAATAAGGTCTTTTTTGGAATAGTAGAATACAAGCTTGAAAAATACGGACTCTTCAATGCCTTCAAGATTTAACAGAATACTTTCAAATGGCATTGTATCATTTTTTACATCATCAATCAGGGCGAGAGCTATATTTATAAACTCAATCTGATTGTAGTCCGCCTCTTTAATACATTCAGCAAGATTTGTGAGCAAGGCATTTGCCTTTCCACTTCTGCTTTTTACACATGAGAGCTGATTTAATATTACTTGTATTCTGAGTTTTTCCTCTGCATCAACAAGTATCTGTTCAACATCTGCAAATTTTTCTATAGTTGTTTCAGCTTCAGCAATTTCATTTGTCTGTGCAACAAGATTTTCTTCGTAGCTTGAAATTCTAAGCAAAATATCTGATGTGCTTTGACATAGCAGGCTTGGAATTAAAGAATCGCTGGAACTGTATTCTTTTATTTTTTCGATGTTTGCATTTAACTCAGCGATTTCTGATTTTATGTATTGCAGTAAATCACGAGTTTCATCAATACTTGACATCTCAAATCATCCCTTTCTTAGGCAATATTTTCAACAAAGATATTAAAAATTTGACATAAAATATGTCATTATAATACAATATAATTTTATCACAAGATTAATCTTTCGTCAATCAAAAAACAGAATTATTTTGTATGTTTATATAAAAAGTTTTATGGCTTATTTTAGTACATTTTATTTTAAATATTTTATATAAAAAATCCTCCCGGTTTTCGTAATACTGGGAGGGAATCTGAGTTTATAATATAAATAAAAATGTGGTACCAATCAAAATACTTATCATTGCTCCAACCAAAACATCTCTGATATAATGTACACCTGCAAGTACCCTTGACAGCATAATAAACACACTTATCGTAAGCAGAATTATTCCCAGAACAGAATTTACATAAAGCATAGCCATTGCAATAATAAATGCACTTGCAGTATGTCTGCTGGGCATACTTTTACCTATCGTTTTTTTACTGAATACCGAATCAATTCCGTACTTTTCATATGGTCTTTGTTCGTTGATTATTATTCTGAGCAGGGTTACTATACCAAATGTAAAGGCAGGTACAAGCAATAATTTTAAAAATTCATTTTTGCAAAATATAATCGACCATAAAAGTAAAATCGGATATGATACAAAAACTGCCAAGGGTAATATTTTATATATGATTTTTAATATTGTATTTGCTGTTCGGTTTTCCTTGAAATATTTTACGGTTTTTTTGTATTTTTCTTCGTTCATTTTTTACTACCTTTTGTATGTCATTTTTCTTTAATTTTAACATATCAATTATTCTATTTCAATATTATATTTTTCAAACCAGTAGTCAAGCTCAATTATATATGCTAAAATCTGTGGTGCTTTCATTAACTGACCATACCATGGGGAGGTTATTTTGTCTGGGTTTTCTATGATATTTTCAATGGATTTTTTGTTTAACATTTCGGTTAATATTGTTTTTTTGTCAAGTATGCTCTTTACTCTTTTTGCACACTCATTAAAATATACAGGATTATGAGTTTTTGGATATGGACTTTTTTTCCTCCAGCATATATCATATGGCAGAACATCCTCAAATGCCTTTCTTACAATGCCTTTTTCTCTTCCGTTGTATGCCTTTATGCTCCAAGGCATATTATAGGCATATTCTACAAGTCTGTAATCACAGAAGGGTACTCGCACTTCAAGTCCGCTGTACATTGAGCATCTGTCTTTTCTTTCAAGCAGACATTGCATAAACCAGTAAAAATTCAGATAAAACATTTCTCTCATTCGTTTATCAACAATAGTATCACTCTTTAATTTTGGTGCCTGATTAATGGTATCAATGTATCTTTGGCGAACATATTCTTCACCATTTCTGCATACTCCGTCTTTTAAAATATATCGCCTTATATCCTGACTTCTTGACCATGGGAAACAATCCTCAAAAAGTATATCCTTATTATGATACCAAGGATAGCCACCGAATAATTCATCTGCACATTCGCCTGAAAGTGCAACTGTATAGTCTTTTTTTATTTCCTTACAAAAAAGCAGTAAAGAGGAATCTACATCAACATAACCAGGTAAATCTCGTGCATCTACGCTTTCATATAATGCATCTGCAAGACTTATATTTTCAAGTATTACTTCGGTATGCTGGCTGTCTGCATTTTTGCTCATCATTGATATATATTCAAAATCTGCATTTGGCTGAAACAGACTTTTTTCAAAAAATTTTCTGTTGTCCTTGTATTCCACAGAATAAGTGTTGATTTTTCCGAGCTTGTGTTCTTTGTTGTAAATTGAGGCTGTTTTTACAATTATTGAGCTGTCAAGTCCTCCTGAAAGAAAAAAACACATTGGCATATCTGATACAAGCTGTCGTTGAATTGCATCTGTAAGCAGATACCTTGTTTTTTCAATAGTCTGCTTTTCATTCTCTGTATGCTCTTTTGCATCAACTGTAAAATATTTTCTTCGTGTCAGTCTTCCATTTCTATATGTTGCACATTCACCTGAGTTCAGCTCAAATACACCTTTGAATATTCCGCAGGACGGAGTTCTGGCAGGTCCGAGGAAAAATATTTCATTAAGTCCTTGCTCATTTATTATCGGTCTGACAACTCCGCTTGCAAGCATTGCTTTTATTTCTGAGGCAAATAGCAAGCCTCCGTTATATTCATAATAGAACAGGGGTTTTACTCCTATTCTGTCCCTGCATAAAAATATTGAATTGTTTTCTGAATCGAATATTGCAAATGCAAATATTCCGTTGAGCCTTTCAGGACATTTTTCCTTGTATTTTATATATGTTTTCAGCACTACCTCTGTGTCGCTATGTCCTCTGAAATGAAAGCCGTCTGCTCTAAGCTCTTCTCTGAGTTCAGAGGTATTATATAATTCTCCGTTATATACAATTACATATTTCTTTCCATTGTGATTGACAGCCATTGGCTGTTTGCCGTTTTCTTTATCTATTACTATTAATCTTCGGTGAATAAGAGCTGTATTTCCGCTTATATATATTCCGTTTTCATCAGGTCCTCGTCTGTCAAGCGTTTTGGACATTTTATTTAACAAGCCTATTTTATCGCCCATATTCGTATTTTTATCTACCCAACCTGCAATTCCGCACATACTGATTTACCTCCATACTATGTTTTGTAATTTCGTAAAGTGTATAAAAAGCATATTGATACTACTACAAGTACAAGACCTGAGATTATTGTTCCTCCTCCAGTTTCAACATTCTGTATTGTTGATGTTGAAAATGCTGAGATTTGATTTGGAAAAATTTTAGTTCCGCAATATGTAAGCAAAGCGGTTAAAAATCCTTGAAAAACTCGTGTAAGAAAAAATTTACCTTTATTAAGTTGTACATTGCTCATTGCTGAATAAATCTGAAAATGAACACATATACCTCCAAAGCCTACTGCAAAGGCTGTGAAAATCAGGGGATAATTTACTGACAGAATATGAACTGCACAACAGACCTCAAGCATACTCATAATAAGTGCGTTTAATAATCCGTCACCTGTAAAATTTTCAAGAACCTTGATTATTGCTGAAAATAGAATTACAAATACGCAGATATTAAACATACCTTTGGCACTATCCAAAGCACTTTCAACTATTGCCGTACTAAGGGGAACAGGGGAGTTTTTTACTATTATTTTTTTTTGATTATCAGATTTTTTAACACTGCCTGAATTTTTAGCATTTTTTGCTTTCCTGAAAATATTCAGAAATATTCCGATTATCAGCATTGAAATAATCTGTGCTATAAGTATTAGTGCTCCTGTTTTTTCGTTTCCGTAAAGTGAAACTCCAACATAATTGATTAAAAATCCGGGTCCTGCACATACTGCCATAAGTCCTGCCCGTTGAGCTTGCTTGGCACTAACTGATTTACAGCTGTAAAGTGCTGAAATCCCTTTTGCACCTATCGGATAACCACCAATCATACTAAGAAGAATAATTGGTGCAAAGCATCCATCAAGACCAAATAATATTTTCATAGGCTTTGCAAAAGGTTTACCGAGAAATTCAGACAGACCGCTTTTTACAATGAATGATGACAAAGCCATAAATGGAAAAAGTGACGGAATAAGGATATTAAGGCAAAGGGTGATTCCGTTTACCGCACCCTCAGCACAGTTTTTTGAATAGATTAATACAATTCCGCAAAGTGTAAGCGTTACTATAGCGGTAATTGTTGTTCCTGATTTTTTAACTGCTGAATTTACAAACATAACTATCACCAATAATATATATGATAAATTCTGCATAAATATTATACAAAGAACGATTAAGGAGTTTTTGCGATGAGCAGAGGAAGAAATCAGGAAAGCTATTCAGCGACCTCTATAGCAGTTGGAGCAGTTCCAATGATAGAAATGGTTGGAAACAGAAATATAATGGTTGAAGGGTCAACAGGTATTTTGCTTTATGAAAGCGAAAATATCAAGATTAATACTAATAAAATGGTGGTATCATTCTCAGGAAGAAATTTAACGGTCAGATGTATTTCAAATTCCTGTGTTGAGATAACAGGCTTTATAACAAAGGTTGAATTTATGACCTAAGAAAATGGGGTGAATAGTTGTGCTTAATAAAATTGTACGGTTTGTGCTGGGATATGTAGATTTTACAGCAGAGGGGCGTTTTCCAGAAAGATTTCTTAATCTGACCTCACGAAGTGGCGTAAATTTATTTAATACAGTTCCGTCATCAAAAGGACTATCCGCATCAATGTCGCTTAGTGATTATTTCACGATAAGAAAAATTGCACGCAAATCAAGGGTAAGGCTAAAAGTTGTCGGCAGGCATGGAATGCCTTTTATTGTTAATAAATACAGCAATAGAATAGGTATTCCTGTTGGTGGCTTTTTAGGGATAATATTAATTATGATATTATCAAATTTCATATGGTCGGTGCAGATTACAGGAATAGATACGGTGAGTAATACATATATCAGAAATTTGCTGAACGATTATGGAATAAGTGTGGGTGCATATAAAAATAATATTGATGTAAAGAGTGTTGAAAGAAACATTCAGCTAAATGTAAATGAAATAGGCTGGATGAGCATAAATCTTACAGGAAATATTGCATCAGTGGAGTTAAAGGCGAAAGCGATAAAGCCTGAAATAAAGGACACCGTCACACCAAGCAATTTAAAGGCAAAATGTGACGGTGTTATAACCAAAATAAATGTACGCAGAGGAGTAACAGCAGTAACAAAGGGGAGTGGGGTAACTAAGGGAGATTTGCTTGTAAGCGGAATTGCCGAAAGCTCAAAGGAAAATGTTGATACTATCAGATATTTGAGGGCAAGCGGTGAGATATTTGCGGATGTAATGTCTGAAAAGAAATTTTCAATTCCCAGTAGTTATGAATACTGCCATATAATGGATAATTATGCTGTAAGAAATAATTTAAAGGTGTTGTGGTTAAGCTTTCCAACAAAGATGTCATTTGATTTTTATGAGGGGTTTGCAAGGCAATACAGAACGGAAAATCTTACAATAAATGAAACAGTACTGCCAATTTCGATTACAACCCAGACAGATTTTGAAACAGGGATAAGCAAAGCAGAACCTGATATGGAGAGTGCAGGGAGAATATTTGAAAATCAGGCAGCTTTGTATGAAATATTTGAATGTGGGGAAAAATCTGTTGTAAGCAGGGATATGCATATAATGCAGGCAGAGAACGGATATAATTGTGTAATTGATTATGTATTTAATGAAAATATTGCTGAAAATGTTGATTTTATCGTGACAGAATAATATTTTTATGCTAAAATAAAAACAGCTTAATGAAGTGATAATAGATTGGGAGTGTATTTAATTGAGAATATTATGTATAGGTGATGTAGTTGGCGGAATTGGCTGTAGATTTTTGCGTGATACACTTCCAACCTTCAAAAAAGTAAAGGGTATAGATTTTGTGATTTGCAATGGTGAAAACTCTTCTGACGGAAACGGAGTTACACCTGTATCGGCAAAATTTTTATTTGACAGCGGAGTTGATGCAATTACGCTTGGAAATCATACCTTCCGCAGAAAAGAAATATATGAATACCTTGACGAAAGTCCTTTTATTGCACGACCTGCAAATTTTCCAAATGGTACTACTCCTGGAACAGGTATCATAAATGTTGACACAGGAAGAACCATAGTTTCAATTATAAATATTATGGGTAGTATGTGTATGGATAATAATTTAGATTGTCCTTTTGAGTGTGTTGATAAAATGCTTGAGAATGCAGAGGGTAAAATCAAAATAGTAGATTTTCACGCAGAAACTACAAGTGAAAAGCGTGCAATGGGATATTATCTTGACGGAAGAGTATCAGCGGTATTCGGCACACACACCCATGTTCAGACCTCTGATGTACAGATTTTACCAAAGGGAACAGGATATATTACAGATGTTGGAATGACAGGAACGATACATTCAGTACTTGGAGTAAAAACAGAAATAATAATTGATAAGCTTAAAACAAAGCTTCCTCAGAGATTTGACCTTGCCAGTGGTGAATGTAAAATGGAATGTGCGTTGTTTGATATAGATAATAAAACAGGAAAATGTGTGTCTGCCGAGGCTTTCAGGCTTGAATAATTTATTAAATTTAAAATTAAATATTAAATAAAGATAAGGCAAGTAACCGCTATAAAGTTACTTGCCTTTAATGATTTGTTGATTTGTAAGGAATTTGTGGTGATAAAAAGCTTAAATTTTGCTCTTATCCATAGGGTTTGCAAGAATTGCCTTTACCTCTTTTTCTGTAAGGTCACGCCAATCTCCTGTTTTTAACATTCCCATTTTTACTCCACCAATTTGCACTCTTTTAAGTTTTGCAACCTCAAGTCCTATGGCTTCGCACATTTTTCTGATTTCTCGGTTTTTACCCTCATGCAAAATCATCTCAAGAACAACTCTGTTTTCCTGTTCTACAAGAACATGCACCTGTGCAGGGGCTGTTTTTGTGCCGTCATCAAGGGTTATTCCTGTTTCAAGCTTTACAAGCTGGTCTTCATTTATTGACGGACGCACCGTTACTCTGTATATTTTATAAATGCTGTTGCGTGGGTGCATTACCTTATTTGCAAATGCTCCATCATTTGTGAATATAAGCATACCCTCTGAATCTTTATCAAGTCTGCCTATAGGATATACTCTTTCTCCAACATCACTTACAAGCTCCGCAACGCACTTTCTGCCTCTTTCATCATTCATTGTTGTAATAAATCCACGAGGCTTATTAAGCATAATGTAGCGTGGGGAAGAGGTCTGCATAACAACTCTTTTTCCCTTAACATATACCTTATCTGACGGAGTTACCTTGTCACCGAGTACGGCTGGCTTGCCGTTTACCCTGACACTACCGTTAAGTATCATTTCTTCTGCTTTTCGTCTTGAGGCTACTCCGCATTGTGATAAAAATTTCTGTAATCTGATTGGTTCATTTTTTGCCATATGTAAACAATTCCTTTATTTTACTGAATATACTTTTATTCTTTTTATTGACTTCAACATCATACATTGCTGTTAAATCTGTTGTAGCTATTACCTTGTCATCAAGCAAATACTCGATTTTTCCGACAATTTCATTATCCACTACAGGGGCATATAAAAAACTGTCACAGGAAATTCTGCGTTTAATTCGGCTAATATCATCAGGCGGTAAAACAATTTTCTGATTTTTTACTCCTGATATAGTCACCTTATCATCATTTCCGCCAACACAGGGGATTTCTGCACAAAAATCCTTGTCTGTAGTTTCATAGCAGGATAATTCTGAAAATCCATAATTGTAAAGCGATATATGGTCGTTCCAGTCATTGCGGTCATTCATTGTTACGCAAACTAAGTTAAGTCCGTCCTTTTCTGCCGATGATACAAGACACCTGCCTGCCGCCATTGTATAGCCTGTTTTTCCGCCTGTACAATATTCATATAATGAAAGAAGTCGGTTATGGTTTGCGTATGTAGTTTGCTTTTCGGACGGCTCAATGAATTTTACTGATGCTGATTTTTGAGATGTAAGCTTTGCAAAATCTTCATTTTCAAGTGCATATGTCATCAGCAATGCCATATCATAGGCTGTTGAATAATGCTGTTCATCATCAAGTCCGCTTGGCGTGACAAAATGGGTGTTTTTCATACCGATTTGTGCGGCACGCTCATTCATCTTTTCAGAAAAATTCTGTGCATTACCTGAAATAGTTATTGCAGCGGCATTTGCTGCATCATTTCCTGATGCCATCATCATACCTGCTGCAAGGTCCGAAAGTGTTACTACATTGCCGATTCCAAGATACATTGAACTGCCTTCTGCCACCATTTCTTTAGTAAATTTTACTTTTTTATTGCAGGAGGCACTTTCTTCAAGTGTTATCAGGGTAGTCATAAGCTTTGTCGTGCTTGCAGGCTTCATTTTTTTATTTTCATCTTTAGAACAGATGATTTGTCCGTTATCAGCACAATATAAAATATAGGTTTCTGCTGATACAGACGGTGGAGAGGTTTCAGCATATACTATGGGTATAGCTGAAAAAATCAGAATTATGCTTAGTAAAACAGATATAACCTTTTTCATAACATCACCATATTATTTTATGTTTTACCAGATGATGTTATACATTTATCTAAGCTATAAGCTGATTAAATATCATCCTGAGTTATTTCTGAAAAGTCGTCAGATTTTGATTTTGAGTCTTTATTATCCTTTTTGAAAATGTCCTTAACCTTATCAATAACATCAGGTATCATTCCGACAAGTCTGTCGGAAGTACCCTCGAATTTTTCAACAGGGATAAGCTGTACATCTCCCTTATATACTGTGAGAAAAGCTACAGGCTGAATGGTTACACCTGCACCTGAACCACCTGCAAAGCAATCTTTATTTTCTTTCTTTGTAGGTAGGTCTGAACCACCTGAGGCAAAGCCGTAGGTTACCTTTGATACAGGAATTATCAAGGTTCCGTCAGGTGAAATAATTGGTTCACCGATTATGGTGTTTACATCAACCATTTCCTTGATTTTGTTCATTGTTGTATTCATTAAATTTCCTATAGGATGATCCATATTTTTTCATTCTCCTTATCTGAAATCATTAATTAATCTTAATGCACCTAATCCGTTTTTAAGCACAAGTGCTATTAGCCAGAAAATTGATGTTTTTAATTCAAAGTCAAGCCAATAGGTTGATTTTGCGTTTTCGTTAAAATTCGGTGTTACATCTACTCCGAATTTTTTGCAATGAATATTTCGTGTAATAACTGCTGTTGCAGGATATACAATCGCACAAAGCTCTCCGTATCGTATTGCGGTGTCTGCGGCATCCTGACCTGCAACATTTACACTCAGCATAAATTTTTTTATTATTATGTGACCAAAAAAGTCTTTTAATACATCTTCTGAAAGTTTTTTTATTTTTCCAAGGGTGGTCAGCAACCAGTCAAGGTCATGCTTGTTTTTCGTATTCTTTTGTTTCTGAGCTTTTTTATCCTCAGTTTTTTGGGTCTTTTTCTTTGGCTTTGCTGATTTCTTTTTTGGCTTTTTTTCAGCCGAAGGATATAGCTTTAGTTTAATAAATCCCACATTTAGTATCAGCGAAAAATCAGTTTCATTATTTGCTTTGATTTTTACTGGCATTATCAGAATTATCAGTAAAAGCAAAAGAATACCAAGAATAATATATAACCATAGCAAAGGGCAGTCCCCCTAATTTTATTGCTGTTTGGCGGTGTCATTCTGAGTATTGTCAGAATTTGTATTTTTATCGGTAGTATCTGTATTTTCCTCAGGAGTTTCAGGCAGGGGAGGAAGCTCCTCTAAATCCGATATATTGAAACATCTGAGAAAACGCTCTGTGGTTCCATAGAGCAGAGGTCGTCCAGGAAGCTCAAGTCTGCCCTTTTCTTCAATCAAATCCCTTGATGTCAGACTTCCGATTACACCACTGCAATCTACACCTCGCACCTGTTCTACAAAAGCCTTTGTTACTGGCTGATTATAGGCAATTACGGCAAGCACTTCAAGAGCGGCTTGTGAAAGAGGTGTGTTTCGTCTTAAATCCATAACAACTCTGATTTGTGGAGCATAAGCCTTTACGGATACCATTTGATATGCATTTTTCAGCTTTACTATGGTTATTCCCCTTGATTTGGAGTTATAATCATTCATAAGGCTGATAATTTCTTTTTCTGCCTGATTTTCTGTTATTTCAAGAGCCTTAGCTATTTTTGAGGGTTCAACAGATGAACCGCTTGCAAATAATATTGCCTCAATAGCGGCAGGGATATTTTCTACAGCCATTAGTTGATATTCTCCTTAAAATCGTCATTTGATTCAGTATTTTTCTTATCTCTGTCATTTTCAATCATTCTTACTATGGCATTTTCACCACTGCCCTCAATGCGGATTCGCTTGCCCTTGACAAGCTCCAAGGTGGCAAGAAAGGTTGCTACAAGGTCACTTCTGCCCTCGCATACTTCAAAGATTTCGTGATATTCAAGCTTTTTGCCATGCCACAGTCTTCGCATTAGGTGAATGATTTTACTGTTTACCGATACAATCTTATGTGTTACGATTCCTGAAAAAGCATCCTCAGCAGGTGGAAGCTTTTGTTTTCCTCGTCCGACTGCACTTATATATGCTTTTACTATGTCCTCACTCGGATGTATTCTTGTATAGGTCATATCATAGCCTATGTTTGATGCTGAACGCTCAAAGGTATCAAAGTCATAAATTTTACCAAGCTTTGCCGCTACTTCACGACAGACAGCATATTCAATAAGCTGTCCTGTAAGCTCCTTTTTCAGCTCTTCTGCTTCTTCCTCATATTTTGGTAAAAGCATTACTGATTTTATATGAACAAGCCTTGATGCCATTGTAAGAAAATCTGATGCAATGTCCATTTGATTTTCCTGCATAAGGTTTATTTGTTTCATATACTGTTCAAGCAGTTCGGAAATCTGTATATCGTAAATATCAATTTTGTTTTTTGCGATAAGTGTCAGCAAAAGGTCAAGCGGACCTTCAAATACAGGTAGTTTGTATTGCAGCTGATTTTCCATTTAAGCCTCCGAAATCAAGAGAAAGGAATAAATGGCAGATTTGCAAGCCATTCAAGAAATCCCAGAAGTCCGCTGTTTGCCCAGCCAAGCAATCCGTTAAACAATCCCATATACAGAGCGGCAAAGAGGGCAATAAAAAATACATTCTGGTATCTGTAGAACATCATTACAATATCATCAGGAAGAAAAGCAAAAAGTATTTTTGAACCGTCAAGCGGAGGGATAGGGATAAGGTTAAAAACAGCAAGTTGAATATTTAAGGTAACATAAAATGAAAGAAATACCCTGATAAAGCTACCTATTACGGTAAAGTAGAAGGTTACATCTATTACTGCAATTAAATTGAAAACAAGCAGACCTGCAAAAGCCGCAATAATATTTGCGAGCGGTCCTGCAAGTGAAGATATTGCCATACCTATTTTTGGATTTTTAAAGTAACGAGAATCAATAGGTACAGGCTTAGACCAGCCAAATCCGAAAAATAGCATACACATTGCACCTATAGGGTCAATGTGATTAAAAGGATTTAAGGAAAGTCTGCCACGATTTTTAATTCCCTTATCACCAAGTAAAGAGGCGGTAAAGGCCTTTGCCCATTCGCGTAAAGGAAGAATTAAAAATATAATCAGCAAAACAGCCACTATTTGAGCAACAACTGAATAAAAGTCAAGCGAGCCTGACCTGATACCGTTCAAAATAACAGATAACATTGTAACCTCCGAAATCAATTATAGTTGATAATCAATGTCAATTTTATATTTAAATTATATTATACTATATATGCTAAAAAAAAACAAGTTAAGAAATTTTCAAAAAACCCTTGCATTTTTGGTAAATATCTGTTATTATAACAAAGTTAGAAAAAATAAATTGAGTATTCAATTAAGGAGGTGCAGACGCATGGCAAAATGTGAATTCTGCGGTAAGGATGTAAAGTTCGGTATTAAGGTTTCTCACTCACACAGACGTTCTAACAGAACTTGGAAACCAAATGTACAGCGTGTAAAGGCTATCGTTGACGGTTCTCCAAAGCGTGTATATGCTTGCACCCGTTGCTTACGCTCTGGCAAAGTTACAAGAGCTAACTAATTTACGATTTTACAGAAAAAAGCCGTCTCATCTGAGGCGGTATTTTTTTATATTTTAGTTTGCCCAGAATGGGCAGTAACTTGGTGGTGAAAGTCCACTACAGGC
>JAKSRB010000027.1 GCA_024403825.1 Ruminococcus sp.
ATCGTTGATAGTGTACTACCTCACGCTCACGCAAAAATCTGATTGCATTTTTAACATCATAATCATCACAAAATCTTAGAATATTGTCATAGGTTGTTCTGGCTTTTTGCTCGGCCGCCATATCTTCATGCAGGTCAGTAATTGCATCACCTTTACTCTGAATATATGCTGCTATAAATGGTACACCTGCAGCCGATGCAGGATATATTCCGGCAGTATGATCTACAAAGTATTCTTCAAATCCTGCCTTTTTTATATCGGCTTCACACATATTTTTTGTAAGCTGATATACAATAGTTCCAATCATTTCAAGATGACCGAGTTCTTCTGTACCTATATCAGTTAATACACCTTTTAGCTCAGGTATCGGCATTGTAAATCTTTGACTTAAATATCTTAATGATGCTCCTAATTCTCCATCAGGTCCGCCATATTGGGAAATTATGATTTTTGCAAGCTTTGGATTTGTTGTTTTGATATTTACTGGATATTGTAATTTTTTTTCATATACAAACATTAGTCTTCATCCTCGCTTTCCCATGGCCATGGTCCTTTTACCCATTGCCAGTTATTTGTATCATTCATATTTTTTGTCAACGGCCCGTATTTTCTTTCAAATTCTTCTCGATATTTATACATTTCATTTTTATATTCTGTCATTTTTCTTAGCATTTCTCTGTTCTCAGGATGCGTGTCCAGATATAACTGCAAATCAAGTGCTGCAAACTGGTATTCTGATATTTTTTTAAGCAGGTTTTCTCTATCAGTCATTATGCTCACCGCACTTGCTTCCATAGAATGGCTTGTCAAGGGTTGGGAACATTGTTCCGCTTTCAAGTCCATGCGATGGGGTATAGGTTGCGGTACTATATGACTGGAATGGCACATATGCCATTGCCTCCGGTGTCTTTCTTGGAAAGGGCGGTAATCCGTACTGCTCCATTATAAAATCTTTTATTTCCAAATTAATTCTCCTTTGTAATACACGAGTTGTCCGAGTTAATTATAACCCATTACATATTATGCTAAATTATGATTTTTGTGATAGTGTTGTATTTATGCTATTGTGTAATTTCATATTTTGGTAAATACCATTTTAATGCCTGCTTGTAATCATATCCGTTTTTACAAAGATAATCAATTCCGTCAATGCTTACCCCAATACACTCAATATCTTTTTCAAAGTCTTTGGAATAGTAGTCCCATGGAGAAGCAACCAATACAAGATTGTTGTTTTTATCACTTATGTATGTATTTCCGTTTGAACATTTATTATAAGGTATATATTCTATGTTACCATTGATTGTTATGTATGTATTTAACATTGGTTCTGCAATTTTTACAATTTTTTTATAGTATTCATCATCAGAATTTGTGGTTATATCTGATGGTGTTGATTTATTAATATCAAATTCATTCGGACTTATTCTATAATCTGAATTAATCAGGACTGCTATCGCTTTTATGGTTTCATCACAATAAATTTCATCTGTTAGCTCTGTAACAAGCTTGCAGATGATTTTGTTATCATTATTATCTATACTTTCTTTTGTATTTAGTTCGATTTCTTTATTGCCATTTTGCAAAAAATCAGTGTGTACAATACTTCTTTGCTTTATCGCTGTTGCTGCCAAAGGTATTGCTGCCATTAATAGTAATGTTAATATAAATGTAACTATTTTAAATTTCATCTTCTACACCTTTAATTATTTTTTATTTTGGATTATTTTTTCTTGACATAATGCCGTATTTGTCTTAAAATAATATATGTATGAAAATTAGTTAAAATGACTTTTTATGAGTTGAATTGAGAAACGGAGATTATTTATGAAAGTAAAATATTCTGTAATCCCATTCTTGCCATTTGCACTTGCTATGGTTATATTCAAATTACTTAGCATTTTTGGTCTTGACAGCAATGGTCAGATGCTCGGTATGAATAAGATGGGTATTACTTATCTGGTTATTGGACTTACTATTGCTCTTTTTATTGTATGTGTGGTTATCAATATTTTTGATAGAAAAACTTCACCTGTTTATGAAGTTAAGAAAAATCCTTTAGTTGGATTTCTTTCTATTGCTGCGGCTGCCGCAATAGTTATTTCGTCAATTTTTAGTCTTGTTGAAAATCATAACGGTACAGAATACTATTTTGTCGGTTTGGTTACAACTGTTTTTTCTGTGCCTGCGGCTATTGCCTTATCTATGATTAGTAAATCTCATTTTTCTGGTAAAACCTCAGTTAAATCTTCATCCGCTTTATATGTTTCTCCTGCGGTATGGGGTTGCTCGGAGCTTGTTTTTGAATTTCTTAATGGTACTAAGGTATCAGTATCAGCAAGCGATATGACAGGTCTGTTTTGCTATATATTTATCGCTCTTTACTTCTTTTCATATGCGATGATTATTTCAAGAATTAAGGGCAGAAATCCTGTTAAAGCTTGTTTTATATATGGTGTGCCTGCGTGTGCTGTTTTAATTACATATGGTTTGTACCAAATGGTTGTTGCTAAAATTGAGAATGCTGGTAATTCTCTGATAATAAACGGCTTATGCTTTATTGTATTAGCTTTGTTTATAGGTTCATTCTTACTTGAAATGTTCAGCAATTATATGAGTAAGGATGAAGTTGAAATTGTTGAGGTTATGCCTGATTCTAAGGAAGAAAACTCAAGTGCATACTTCACATCTAAATCATTTGATGAGCTTGTTGTATCTAATCGAGCTGAAATGGACAGACAGCTTGCAATGGAAGCTATGAATGCAGAGGAAAATTATATAGATGATGACGAGGATGATTTTGTATCTGACTTTAGTGATTTTGTTATGGGATATGACCGTACTGAGCATGATGAGCCTATACCATATCTTACAAAAGAAGAAATGAAAAATGCAAGTGATTTCAATAATCTGCTTGTTACTTCAGATGCACATACATCACCGGTTATTTTCCAGAGCAGAAAAAAGACAAACAAGAACAGCAGAAAAACAGCTCACGCACCTGCCTTTACAGGTGATATTTCAAAAACTGATAATAATTATGTACAACCTGCACAGGTTGCGTCCGTTGACGAATTAGTAATGGGACAACAGGTTGTAAGGGTTGAACATTCAAGTAAGGATGCTGTTACACCTGATAAGCATAAATCTTCTAATAAATCAATGAGCGATGTTGAAAGATTGCTTAAAGAGCTTGAAAGTAAACGATAATCTAATGTGATTTCAACTTAGTTTTTAAGTGTGGATTTGATTGATAATTTTTGATATTTTTTGTTTCATTTCAATATGATTTCTGATATTACTTCGGCTATTGCTTTTATGGTCGAAGTAATATTTTCATATAGTTAAGTTGTGGAGATGATTTGCTTTGCAGGAAAATATATTATTTGAATGTGACTATAATGTTACAAAACCTCTTTATGTCAGCTGGTGCAAAGAAACTCCAATTAGTAAAACAAGGAAGTTATTTAAAATGTTTTATGTTTTAATGACCATAATTAGTTTTATTATGTTGGTTCGTTCGGTATTTTCGATTGTTTTTTTGCAAATGCCTTTTGATTGGTTGCTTGTGTTTGTATTACTGTTTTTATTTTGCTTATATCAGTCATTTTTCAAGGTTGGTGTAACTGCAAAGGGTATGTACCGTTCTATGGTTGAGTACTATGGAAAAGAAAACTGGCTGCGAAAAATAAAGTTTTTGGATAATCAGATTGTAATTAATGATGAAAAGATAATTGTAAATTATGATTATTCAGAAATCAAAGATATTGTTATAGATAGTAATTATATAAAACTGATTTTCAATAATAAAACAGCAATTCGTTTGTATTCGGATAAATTTGTGTATGGCGATTGGGAGCATTGCAGAGAATTTTTAAATCAAAAAGTGCATTTAAAATAAAATTAACGGTTCATACTGGGATAATCCCCAATGTATGAACCGTTTTGATGTTTTATATATTAAAATCTTAGTTAAATTCTCTTGTAAATGAAATAATCATTGGATTGTTTTCGTAATCAAGTGTCAATGATATAGTATTATTACTAAAGGATAGTTTTTGCTTTAGGTTTTTGGTATCAACATCAATAGAGCTGCCGCTGAATGTGTAGGTACCATTATTTTTTATACCTGTAAGAACTATTGAACATTTTCCGTCAGCCTTAAAGTCCAAGCTAAATTGACCTTCTTCAAGTCCTAAAGTATTATAATCAACTGTATTTCCGTTTATAACTGCGGTAGTCGGAATCCAATGTCCTGTTATTTCAATATTTTTATCGCTGTTACTACAGGCGGTTAAAAAAAATAGTGTAATTACCAAAAGGGCAATAGACATAACTCTTTTAATCATTTTTGTACCAATCCTCACAATTAATATTAAAATTATACCACTTAAAAAAGATATAGTCAAATAAATTAAAATGCTGTCGAAAAAATACTATGTTTAGCAGTAACATTGAAACGATTTATATTATATTTTTGTTTAATTGTTCAAATAGGTTGTCTTTGTTTGAATAAAAATATGGTTGTCACTAATTTTCTGACAACCATATTTTATATTATTTTTTTAGTATATCAAAATTTCCGCTCACAGTATCACAGCTTATATTTATATATTCATCTCCATATGAGTATGTATTATTGTTGCTGAAATTATTTGATAATTTTCCGCTTGTAGTAGAATAATCTATGTAAAATCCTGTAATGTCCTTTGGAAGTGTTAATGTGTTGTTTCCACTTATAGAATTTATTCTAATATCGCTAATTTCAGAATTATTTATGTTACAATCAGATTTTCCTGAAACTGTAGATATTTCGATTTCATCTGTGCAGCCGACAAAGTATGTATTGCCGGAAACATTGTTTAAATTTACCTGTGCAGCATTTTCAATATTAATATCAATATTTCCACTTACATCATTAATTGTCACATCATCTGCGTTAATGTTATCGGTTGTTATAATTCCTGATACAGTATTTATTGTTAAATCTGATTTTAAATTACTTACTGATACATTGGCACTAACAGTATCAATTTTTGCATTTCCTAATATATAATTTTCAGGAATTGAAACTGTTAATGTAGAGTCGTGATTTCTCTTATTAAAGGATTTTGAAATATATGAAAAAATTGAAGAGATACTAACATTATTATCGAAATATTCTGCAAAATCATTTTCATAGTCATTTGAATAAATGTAAAGCTTATCATCATCAACATACCACAGCATAGTATCATCAGTATCAGGTGTAGATGTATTACCAAAGCTCTGATTAATTGTAATATTATCGGTATCGCCAGTTACAAATTCAACATTACCTGATATCCAGCCAACATTTATTGCATTTATATTAATATCATCTGTTAATTTTGCATTTGTACTTCTATTGAAATCTGATAAATTATTATGCTTATTTCTGATTGTATCGCCATTGATTTTAACCGGAATATTTTTTGAGTATATTACTCCCAAAATGAGTAATAAAATAAGTACAGCTGAAACGATAGACCATATAATTATTCTGTTTAGTGCTGATTTTTTCATTTTGAAGCCTCCATATAATCAAAAATTGCTCTTATAAGGTGTTGCAATGCTGATGCGATTAGAAAAACAATCCAAGTAACGGCAACAGCACCAACGCTGTATGTAAATGTTAAAACGGCAGTGATATAGATATATATTAGTGAGGTGAAAACCCATAAAATAGCTACAATTATTTTATATAGGGTGCTTGTATGTTTTTTCTGGCTGTTCCATTCCTTAAAATTTTCAACAAGTGTATCATCAGCCTTTGTGTAGGTTTTATCATTACCGCTGAGGATAACAAGTACAGTTGCGGCTGCAATAATCATTAAGGTAAATACAAATGCAATTCCGTCGATATAATCGCCCAAGATAATAGTAGGGGTAAGGCAGGCAATATATAATCCAACACCTGTTGCTCGCATCAAAGCTTTTTTGCGGATTTTAGCAACTTGAATTTCATCATCTAATGCAGGTATATATTTTGTCATTGAAGAATATATGAGTAATGCTGTAGATAATGCAATAACGCAGAACATCAGTGCAGCACCGATATTTTCAAGGATATTAATGCCTGGATATGAAAATATAATTGGTGGTGCTATACAAAGAATGTATCCGACAATGGCAAGGCTTTTAAATAAAGATTTTCGGTTTCTGATTTTTTCAAGCTGTTCAACTGTGAAATTGCTTTGGCTTACTGGTTCAGCACCAAGTGCCTGAAGTAATTCATTAATATCTCCGATACCTGCGATTGCCATATTATAAGCATCGCCCTCAGTTTTTCCCTCATTGAGTAAATCGTGGTAACGCTCAATGGTGTTGCGGATAATTTCTTCCTTTAGCTCATATGCCTGATGAGTATTTGGTGCGGTACTAAACAAATTTTCAATATAATTTCTTAAGCGTGGTTCCATATTAATCCTCCGTTTGAAGTAAAGTATCAATTAACTTTTTAGCCTCGAGCCATTCAGCCTTTTTTTGCTCAAGGGTTTGACGACCGTAATTGGTAATGGTATAGTATTTTCTTCTTGCTCCTGTAGTCTGATTGCCCCAATAAGAGGATATGCAGCCTGAATCCTCAAGCCTTTTAAAGGCTGAGTACAGGGTAGCTTCTTTAAGCTCATATGCTTGATTTGAGGCATTATATACAGCCTTGTTGATTTCATAGCCATAGCTGTCTTTTTCAGCGAGCTTAGCAAGAATGATAGTATCAGTATGACCTCTGATTAAATCAGCGGTAATTGACATAAAATCACCTCTCAAAAATTATATAGATTAGCTTTCGAGTTACATTATATACCGCAATACATCGCCTGTCAAGGTATCTCAAAGAAAAAATTAAAAATTTTACAAATATTTTTACTTAAAATTTGACTTATTGCTTTAGAGTTAGTATAATATAAGAGTTGACAGCGGTAATTTCTTATTTATCATATCAATAAAAGCAACGGAGCAAAATTTCCATTGTATAATTTATTTAAGGAGATAATTAAAGATGAGCGAAAATTTTGAAAAAGAGCTTGGGTTTCAAACCAGAGCAATTCATGCAGGAAATGCAGTAAGTACAGAAACAGGTGCTATTGAAAGACCAATTACACTTGCAAACAGCTACATATTACCATATGATGCAAGTGAAATGAACTGGAGTGCACCTGATGTAAATATTTATACAAGAAACGGTGGAGCTAACCAGAGATATTTGCAGGAAAAAATCGCATCACTTGAGGGTGGCGAGGATTGCGTTGTATTGGCAAGCGGAGTTGCTGCACTTTCAGGATTATTCTTTGCATTGCTCAAAAGCGGAGATCATGTTATTTTCTCAAGTGTTACATATATAGCAGTTTACAGATTATTCAATGAATTATTTAATAATAAATTTAATGTAGAAACAACTATTGTTGATACCTCAGACCTTGAGGCAGTAAAAGCTGCAATAAAGCCAAATACTAAGCTTATTCATATTGAAACACCTGGAAATCCAACACTTGGAATTTCAGACATCAGAGCATTGGCAAAGATAGCACACGACAACGGAATTTTGCTTTCAGTAGATAATACCTTTGCATCACCAATGAACCAAAGACCTATTGAGCTTGGAGCAGACTTCAGTATTGAGAGCCTTACAAAGTACATCAACGGACATGGAGATGCAATGGGTGGTTCAATCACAGGTAAGAAAGAGTATCTTGACAAAATCAGATATGAGTCACAGGTAAATCTTGGCGGAACAATCAGCCCGTTTAATGCATGGCTTATTATGAGAGGTGCTGTAACATTCCCACTCAGAATGAAAAAGCACAATGAAAATGCACTTGCAGTAGCAAAGTTTTTAAAGACAGTAAAGGGCGTAAGCTTTGTAGCTTATCCAGGACTTGAAGGACACAAGGGCAAGGATATTGCAGATTCTCAGATGGAGAATGGTTATGGCGGAGTATTGTCATTCGGCTTAAAGGCAGACCACGACACATACAACAGATTTGTAAGCCATTTGAAAGTAATTACATCAGCAGTATCACTCGGACATGCTGGAAGTCTTATAGTATTCCTTGGTGAAGATGATGAAAGAATGTACTTATATCCAGAAGAATTTCACAATGGATTTTTGCGTTTCAGCGTAGGTATTGAAGATGTAGAGGATATTATAGCAGACCTTACTCAGGCATTTGAAAAAGAAAATCTTATTTAAATCATTGCTATAAAAATAAAAAATTCTGCCTGATAATCATTTAAAGTAAATGGTTATCAGGCAGATTTTGCTATAATGATTTTTGAATATTTTCAAATAAAAATCAAAAAATATATTAAAACCACTTGACAAATTAAGGTAGATGATATATAATAATCATCGTTGCAGGAAAGCAACAGGAAAATTTACAGAAATTTATTTGAAAGATTTTTGAAAAAATTAAAAAAACTATTGACAAATAAATTATTCTGTAGTATAATTCTTATTGTTGCTGGTTCGGCAGCGTATTTAGATATTGCGGAATAGTGTAACGGTAGCACGACAGACTCTGACTCTGTTTGTTGGGGTTCGAATCCCTATTCCGCAGCCACAGCCTCGAATTTATTCGAGGCTTATTTATTTCGAGGTGTAGCGCAGTTTGGTAGCGCACATCGTTCGGGACGATGGGGTCGCAAGTTCAAGTCTTGTCACCTCGACCATTCTTAAGCCGAACTCTAAAGAGTTCGGCATTTTTTAATTTATATGGAGGCTGTTTTATGAAAAAGATTCTTACCCTTTTAATCGCTGTTGTTATGTGTATGTCTGTTCTTGCCGGTTGTGGTGCTGCAAAAGTTAATCTGGGCGATGTTATGTCCGATATTAACACTAAAAACAGCCTTACTTTAAAAGAGCTTTCTTCTGTTGATGACCTTAATACTTACTACAGCATTGATACTGCTGATGTAAAGCAGTTTGCCGCTGAAATTGATTCAAACAGCAATGCTCCTACTGAAATTATTCTTGTAGAAGCTGTTGATTCAGCTGCTGCAGACAGAGTTGAAAAGGCTTTGACTGCTCGTTATAATTCAATTTACAGCATTTATTCTTCATATTCTGCTGATAAGCTTGATATGGTTAAGGCTTGTAAGGTTACAAAGGACGGTAACTTTGTTTCATTGATTGTTGCTGATAAAGCTCCTTCAATGCTTGATACTTATTATGAGAGCGTTCAGAAATAATTTGACTTATAAAAATAATAGAGCTGTCTTGAGTTTTTAAGGCAGCTCATTTCTTTGTATTATATAAATATTCGGATTTATGCCGTAATATTACTATGAAGCGAAAGTGTACAGGTATTATAAATGACTCAGACTGAAATTCAGAAAAATTTTTCACATATGAATAATATGCAGCAACAGGCTGTATTTACAACAGAAGGACCTCTGCTTATTCTTGCCGGTGCCGGTTCAGGAAAAACAACAGTTCTTGTAAACAGAATTGCATATATTCTGCAATGCGAGCTTTGCAGACCTTGGCAGATACTTGCCATTACATTTACAAATAAAGCCGCAGGCGAGTTAAAGGAACGCATTTGTAATGCTGTTCCTGAGGGTGGCGGAGATATATGGGCGGCAACCTTTCATTCAACCTGTGCAAGAATTTTACGCAGATATGGCGACAGAATAGGCTATACAAGTCATTTTACTGTTTATGGAACAGATGACCAGAAAAGACTGATTAAGGATATTTATAAGCAATTACATATTGAGGAAAAAACCTTGCCGATTAAGTCAGTAATTTCTGCTATTTCAAAGGCAAAGGATGAAATGAAAACTCCTGATGATATGCTTACAGAGGCTAAATCAAGCTATGACAGCCGAAGAACATCTATAGCCAAGGTTTATGAGCATTACCAGAACAGACTTAAAACCTCTGATGCAATGGACTTTGACGATATGCTTTCAAATACAGTATTGCTGTTTGAAAAATGTCCTGATGTTCTTGAAATGTATCAAAATCAGTTCAGATATATAATGGTTGACGAGTATCAGGATACTAACAAGGTACAGTACAGATTTGTAAGTATGCTTGCATCAAAATATAATAATATATGTGTTGTTGGTGATGATGACCAGAGTATTTATAAATTTCGTGGTGCGACTATTGAAAATATACTTTCATTTGAAAATACATTCAAAGGTGCAAAAATTATCCGACTTGAACAGAATTACCGTTCAACACAGAATATCCTGAATGCCGCAAATGGAGTGATTGCAAACAATACAATGCGTAAGGGCAAAACTCTTTGGACAGAAAATGCGGTTGGCGATAAAATAGATGTACATTCCTGTGAATCTGAGCGAGAAGAGGCAAATTTCATTGCTCAGACAATTATGGACGGAGTAGCAGGTGGCAGAAAATTTTCTGATTACGCAGTTTTATATAGAATGAATGCTCAGTCAAACTCTATCGAGCAGGCTTTGTCAAGAAGCGGAGTGCCACACAGAATTATTGGTGGTCATCGTTTCTATGACAGAGAAGAAATCAGGGATATGATTGCTTATTTGCAGGTAATTAATAATCCTCATGATGATGTAAGGCTTACAAGAATAATAAATGTTCCTAAGCGTGCGATTGGACCTACAACGGTTCAATATGCCGCAGATATTGCCGCTGGTTTAGGGAAGAGTATATATTCAGTCATAAAAGAAGCTGAAAGCTATCCTCAGCTTGCACGCTCAGCCACAAAGCTTAAAAGCTTTGTGCAGATGATTGACGGATTTATTGATGCGTCAGAAAGCGTAGATTATTCGCTTGCGGAATTATATGACCTTGTAATTGAGCATACTAATTATAGAACATATCTTAAAAATGAAAAAGATAATGGTGATGTAAGAATAGAAAATATTGAAGAGCTTTCTTCAAATATTCTAAAATATCAGGAGGAATATGAGGACTCTGAGGACGGTGCAACGCTTTCAGGATTTCTTGAAGAAATTTCATTACTGTCTGATATTGATAATTACGATGCAGATGCAGATTCCTGCGTAATGATGACTTTACATAGTGCAAAGGGTCTTGAATTTCCTGTAGTTTTCATTGCAGGAATGGAGGACGGAATTTTTCCGTCAATCGCAAGTGCAATGAACCCTGATGATATGAATGAAGAACGCAGGCTTGCATATGTTGGAATAACAAGAGCAAAGCAAAAGCTTTATCTCACAAAAACAAGCTACCGTATGCTATTTGGTTCAACACAGAGAAATCTTGAATCAAGATTTATTAAGGAAATTCCGCAAGAGCTTATTGAATATACAGGAAACACAAGGAAAATGTATTCATCAGCTTCAAGCACATTTACTGATAGCACAAACAGCACAGTAAAATCCACAGGTGGAATGTCATTTGCTCAGTTCAGCTCAACACAGAACAGCAGACCTCGCACAGCCAGAGAAAATTATGTGGCAAATACGGCATATAAAAAACCTGCCTATAAAAGCGGTACTACATATAATGTAGGAGATACAGTCCTGCATAAAGTGTTCGGTAAAGGTATGATTATGCGAACCGAGAAAATGGGACACGATACGATGCTTGAAATAGCATTTGAAAAAGCTGGTACAAAATCATTAATGGCAAATTTCAGCAAGATGGAAAAATTATAGAGGTGATTTTTTGCAAAAGTCAGCAAGGGTATTAATATCAGGTTTGCTTTGTGCATCAATGGCATTTGTAACAACTGCCTGCAATACAAAGGTTACAGAAAATACCGAAACTACAAATGCAACAGTTGAAAGTATGACGGTATTTGAAGCTGCAACTACCCAAAGTACAACTGCACCGAAAAAATCTACAGATGATACTCCTGTTCAGCCTGCAACATATAATTTTGTCAAGCTGAAAGAAAAGTCATCATCTGTTATGAATGAGTTTGATAATTATATTAATAAGAAAAAGTATAATGGTGTAGTATATTATAAAATCGGAAATGATTTTGAATATATCGGCAACAATGGTAATGCAAATATAGAAAGTCATACACTAAATTCCATAAATACCTGTTATTATGTTGGCTCAATTACAAAGCAGTTTACAGCGACAGCAATATATTTGCTTGCAGAGCAAAAAATGCTGTCAATAGATGATAAGCTTGATAAATATTATCCTGATTATGAGTATGGCTCAGAAATCACTATTTATAATCTGTTGACTATGACCTCAGGAATAAAAAGCTATCTGAGTGCTGACGGAGTAATTGATAATTCATATTCATCAAACGGAATTGAGCTTTCAAAGGATAATTCTGCCGAAGAAAATAAAGCATTAATTATGGATTGGATTTTATCTCAGGATTTATTATTTAAGCCTGACAGCGGTTATAAATTTTCTGACAGTAATTATTATTTGCTTGGAGATATTATTGAACAGGTGAGCGGTAAGAATTATTATGATTATGTAAAGGAAAATATAATTACACCACTTGGTATGAATACAACAGGCTTTGAATATTCTTCAAAGGCTGCGAATGCATATCAGGGAGATGACAGCAACAGCTACATTTATTATGACGGAGTAGGCTACTCTTCATCAGGTTTAATAACAAGTGTATCCGATTTGCTTAAATGGGTTTATTCTTTTGATGAAAATGAAATACTTTCAAAAGAAAGTATGGATAAAATGCTTACACCATATAAGGAAAACTATGCATCAGGATTATTTGTAAATGGTAACAGGCTTTATCAGAGCAGTAAATTTGATGCTTATAATTCAATGCTGTCATTTGAACGCAATGAATCAGAGATTTTTGTAACTTTATCAAATTATAAAAATTCAAATTCTGTAAATTTGTATTCAAGCTTTAAGAATATATTAAGTCCGTTTTATGGTTGATATTTTTAAAGCAAGTTTTTGATGTTTATGAAATAATTGTGTGATTATGTGTTGAAAATCCTTTATAATAAACTGCAAATATTGACTTTTTTAAATAAATGATTTATACTGAATTCGTTGTATTATGCTTATTAATACAACGAATATTTTTATCTGAAACGGAGGTAATTTATGTTTCAGATTGATTTTGCATCAAGAGAACCAATATACGAACAGATTTATAATAGTGTAATAAAATTGGCATCGGCAGGGGTTATCAAAAGCAATGATAAGCTTCCGCCTGTGCGTACTCTTGCAGGTCAGCTTGGAATTAATCCAAATACAGTTGTAAAGGCTTATCATATGCTTGAAAATGACGGATATATATATTCTACTGTCGGTCGAGGAAGCTTTCTTACTGATAAGCTTTCAAAAAATTCAGCTCAAAAAATTATGGCTATAAAAGAGTTTAAGGAGGCTGTACAAAAGGCAAAGCTGTTTGGTATAAAAATTGATGAGTTATTAGAGATTATATCAGAAACTGAAAGGGGAGGGGAATCAGTTGATTGAGGTAAGAAATCTTACGAAAAAATTTGGTAAACTTATTGCGGTGAATAATTTTAGTCTTAATATTGAAAAAGGAAAAGTAATTGGATTGGTAGGAAGTAACGGCAGCGGAAAATCTACATTATTAAGATTGCTTTCGGGTGTTTATGAGCCTGATTTTGGCGATATATTTGTTGACGGTGTAAGGCTCTTTGATAATGACATAGCTAAGGGTGAATGTTACTTTGTGCCTGATTTTCCATATTTCTATAACAACAGTACAATAGATAATACCGCATTTCTGTATAGAAGGCTTTATCCAAACTGGAGTGAAGAGTCATTTAATCGTTTTTGCAGAATTTTTCCGATTGACAGAAAGGCAAAAATAATTAATATGTCAAAGGGTATGCAAAGACAGGCGGCTTTAATTCTTGCTTTATCAACAAATCCGCACTATTTGTTACTTGATGAGATTTTTGACGGTCTTGACCCTGTTGTAAGGCATTTATTAAAGCGAATTTTGGTTGAATATGTTTCCGAACGCAATACAACGGTAATTATTGCATCTCACAACCTCAGAGAACTTGAGGATTTATGCGACAGAATATGCCTTATGCATCAAGGTAATATGTTAATGGAGCATGATATTGATTCCTTACGAAAACAATTACGAAAGGTTCAGGTAGCATTTAACGAGTTGCCACTCTCTCAGGATGTCTTTGCAGGAATAAATATTGTAAATCTGTGGAGAAACGGTAATATATTTAACATTACAATCAGGGGAACTGAGGAAGAGTTTATGCCGATATTAAATGCGTTAAATCCTGCATATATATCCGCTATGCCTTTAACCCTTGAGGAAGTATTTATAAGTGAAATGGGAGGTGCAGGCTATGATGTCAACAACATCCTATAAAAATAAGCTGAATCAGATTATTTCATTTTTTGAATGGGAGCTGAAAGCCTGTTCAGGGACTATTACTGTTTATTCTCTGCTTACAGGAGTTTTCATAACAGTTGCATTAATAATTTCAATTTTTGTTTTATTGCTGGATTCGCCAGAATTTAGTACAGCTTTGCCTGTTACTATTCAGACCTTTGCTGTTGCCTCATCTCAGATTGTATATTATATGACCGGACTTTTTACTATTATATACACAATAAAAGTCTTTACATATTTGCACAACAAACGAAAAGCTGATTTATATGGTGCATTACCCATAAGCAGAACTACTCTGTATATATCAAAGCTTGTGTCGGCACTCGCTTTTTCACTTGTTCCGGCTATGACCTTTCTGGGAATAATCAGTATGATTTGTGTTATGTTCGGTCAACCGATTGTTACTGAATTTTCTATTGTTTATGGCAGGATGCTTATTGGTACGATTGCTTCTATTACATCTTATGGAGTTATTGCCATTTGCTGTGGAACTTCTGTAAATTCAGTTGTAATGTTTATTTCTGTTAATATTGCATATCCTCTTTCGGCACTTTTTATTCAGGGTGTAGCAGGCAGCTTTTTTGTTGGTGCAAATATTTATCCTTTGTCCAGTTCATTTATTATGTCTGCTCTTTGTCCGCTTTCTGCTTATTCAGGAAATCATATTATTTATTGGATTTTGTTTTCTGTAATCTGCATTGCAAGCGGTATCTATCTTGTCAAAAAGAGAAAAGCGGAGGCAGCTCAGTCATCTTTTGCTTATTATTTGCCTTGCCACATTGTAAAGGTTCTTGTTTCATTCCTGTTTGGAATGTTCCTCGGTACTTTTATAGCATCAATAGGTGTGTTTGGTGGATTTTTCGGCTTTGTAATAGGATTTGTTCTTGCAAGTGTTCCGTCATTTATAATTGCACATTTGATTTTTTATAAAGGCTTTTCTCAGCTTATCAGAACTTCAATACCTCTTGGAGGATTATTATTTGTAGTTATTCTTGTAATGGGACTTATCAGCTTTGATATTTTTGGATACAATAAATATATCCCAGATGTTGACAATGTAGTAAGTGCAGGATATATTGAAAATGAGCATTGCAATTATGGAAATTCTGCTGATATTGGAAAGCTTGTTAAAAATTCTGCTAAAGACTTTGATGATAATGGGGCTATTAATTCAGTACTAAAATTACATAAAGAATTACTTAATGGCGTGCAATTTAATATAAGCAAAAAATATCAGGGTGTATGGATTAATGTGTTAAAGGGCAGATTTGGCGTAGTTGATGATTGGCAAAGCTTTAGCTATAAGCTGAAAAACGGTTCAGTTGTTACAAGATGCTATGATAATAGTATGCTCAGACATTATCAGAAAGATGATTATTATTACAACAGGGAAAAAGGGGTAGAAGAGAATTTTAAGAAAAATCTTTTAAACACAAAAAAATATGTACAGAAATATAGTGGAATTGTAGATTTAACCACTGATAATATAAGGGATTTTGAAATAACAGGTCAGTCAGAGTATAAACCGAATATTTACGATGATTATTATTATAGTAGCAGCGATTCAACTATAAAGATTATCCGTTCATATGGTAGTTCTGCATATGAGGAACAGAGAAAGAATTTTGCTAATAAATTCTTTGAAGCGTACAATAAGGATTTAGAAAATGACAGTTCGGACAACAAAACTGCCTTATCTATGTTTTATAATCAATATAATTACAATAGTGAGTATAGCTATGATTATCAGTACTATAGGGATTTTGATAATTATAAAACATATTATCCTGATGCAGTTTGTCAGTTTACGGTTTCAATAAATTCAAATAATAAACATAAGACAACTGGCGGAATTATCAACACTTTACTATCAGAGATAATTGGACATACCAATGAAGTTACACTTGCTGTGCCTGCAAGCTATACAAACACAATAGCTTTGTTAAGGGAAAATAATATTATTAATAGTGATAACACAATAAATCCCAACACAATTTATAATATTAACAATTATTAAAAATAAAATTTAATCAGGCTGTAGGAATGAGATTTAAGCTTCATTCTTACAGCCTGATTTTTATGTTTGTTATTATTTTTAATTATTCCTTGCCGTCCCAGCAGTATGTGCAAAGCTTGTCTTTGTCAATTCCGCAGGATTCAAGCATATCATCAAGTCGGTTGAATTTCAAAGAAGTAAATTTGAGTTCTTTGCAGATTTCATCAACCATCTTTTCGTATTTCTCTGAATCAGGATTTGTGTATTCCTGTAAAATTTCATCAGTTACATTGCCGTTTTCAAGTTTTTCAATAACTCGTCTTGTAATAAGCTCCATTTCTGATGATGACCTTGAGAAATTAAGATACTTACAGCCATATACAAGTGGAGGGCAAGCTGGTCTGATATGTACCTCTTTTGCACCGCTTTCAAACAGATATTCTGTAGTTTCTCTGAGCTGAGTACCACGAACTATGGAGTCATCTATAAGCAACAGACTTTTATCTTTGATTAAATCTTCAAGAGCAAGCAGTTTCATCTTTGCAATGAGATTTCTCTGGCTCTGGATTGTCGGCATAAATGAACGAGGCCATGTAGGAGTATATTTAATAAATGGTCTTGAAAATGGTATTCCGGATTCGTTGGCATATCCTACAGCATGTGCAATACCTGAATCAGGTACACCTGCTACAATATCAGCCTTTACATTATCTCTCTGAGCCATTTTTGCACCGCAGTTATATCTCATCTGTTCAACACTCATGCCTTCATATGAGCTTGCAGGATAGCCGTAGTAAACCCAAAGAAATGTACAGATTTTCATATCCTTGCCAGGCTGCTGTAATGTTACGCAATCCTTGTCGGTAATAACGCAGATTTCACCAGGTCCAAGCTCCTTATGGTCGCTGTAACCGAGATTTTTATATGAAAAGCTTTCAAATGCTGCACAATACGCACCAGGCTTTTTACCTATTACAATAGGAGTTCTTCCGTATTTATCTCTTGCACAATAAATTCCGTTTTTGTTCATTAACAAAAGCGAAAGTGAACCGTCTATTTTTTCAAGAGCATAATTAATTCCGTCAATAAGGTTTTCCTTTTGGTTGATTAATGTGGCAACCATTTCAGTTGAGTTAATATCGCCACCGCTCATTTCAAGAAAATGTGAGTAGTTCTTCTCAAAAATTTCCTGCGATAATTCTTCCTTATTATTAATCTTACTAACTGTAGTAATAGCATATGTACCATGATGAGAACGCACAATAAGTGGCTGAGGTTCATAGTCGGAAATACAGCCGATGCCGAATTTGCCTCTCATATTCTGAATATCCTTATCAAACTTGGTTCTGAAAGGAGCATTTTCTATGTTGTGAATAGACCTGTCAAAGCCTTTATCCTCGCTGAAAACAGCCATACCACCACGCCTTGTGCCTAAGTGAGAATGATAGTCTATTCCGAAAAACAAATCAAATACGCAGTCATAATTGGCTGCAACACCCATAAATCCACCCATTGTTATCAATCCTTCGTAATAATTTGCAGAGCTATTATAAATGCTTTTTGTATAAAATTTATTATGTATCAAAAAACAAAATTAACTCTTTTAACATATATTATACCACAGATTATTAAAAAAGTGAACTCATAAAATTGCTTTATGATACTTAGATTTAATGATATATTGGTATAATATATAGGAGATGTTGTGAGAAACAAAAACAATAAGGATAGAAATGAAAAAAACTGAAAAAAGTCCATAAAATATAATGACGAATTTAAAAATATATGTTATAATATTATAGACAAAATTTAGGAGGAAATAATAATGGCAGAAAATAAAATCCCATACAAAATTTATCTTGATGAAAGTGAGCTACCTACAAAGTGGTATAATGTTCGTGCAGATATGCCAAACAAGCCTGCACCATTACTTAATCCGGGTACACATGAGCCATTAAAGGCTGAGGAGTTATATCCGATTTTTTGTGAAGAGCTTGTAGCACAGGAGCTTAATAACACAGATGCATATATTGATATTCCTGAGGAAATTCAGAATTTCTATAAGATGTACAGACCATCTCCACTGGTTAGAGCATATTTTCTTGAAAAGGCACTTGATACACCTGCAAAAATCTATTATAAGTTTGAGGGTAACAATACAAGCGGAAGCCATAAGCTTAATAGTGCCATTGCACAGGCTTATTATGCTAAAAAACAGGGCTTAAAGGGTGTAACAACCGAAACCGGTGCTGGTCAGTGGGGAACAGCACTTTCAATGGCTTGCTCATACTTTGACCTTGATTGTAAGGTATATATGGTAAAGGTGTCATATGAGCAGAAGCCTTTCAGAAGAGAGGTAATGAGAACCTATGGTGCGAGTGTAACTCCGTCACCTTCAATGGATACAGAGGTTGGAAGAAAGATTCTTGAGGCACATCCTGGTACAACCGGAAGCCTTGGCTGTGCAATTTCAGAGGCTGTTGAGGTTGCTACAAAGCACGAGGGTTATCGTTATGTACTTGGCAGTGTACTCAATCAGGTGCTTTTACATCAGTCTGTAATTGGTCTTGAAACAAAGACTGCACTTGATAAAATTGGTGTTAAGCCTGATATTATCATTGGTTGTGCCGGAGGCGGTTCAAATCTTGGCGGACTTATTTCTCCATTTATGGGTGAAAAGCTCAGAGGTGAGGCAGATTATCGTTTTATAGCTGTAGAGCCTGCATCTTGCCCAAGCCTTACAAGAGGAAAGTTTGCTTATGATTTCTGTGATACAGGAATGGTTTGTCCGCTTGCTAAAATGTACACACTTGGCAGTGGATTTATCCCATCAGCAAACCACGCAGGCGGATTGCGTTATCATGGAATGAGCTCAACACTTTCACAGCTTTACCATGACGGATTTATGGAGGCAACCTCAGTTGAGCAGACAAGTGTATTTGCAGCAGCACAGCAGTTTGCAAGGGTAGAGGGTATTCTTCCTGCTCCTGAAAGCAGTCATGCAATCAGAGTTGCTATTGATGAGGCGCTCAAGTGCAAGGAAACAGGTGAGGAGAAAACAATTCTCTTTGGTTTAACAGGTACAGGATATTTTGATATGATTGCATATGAAAAGTTTAATGACGGTGTTATGACAGACTATATACCAACAGATGAAGACTTACAGCCTGGCTTTGATGCAATTCCAAGATTTCCAGGAAACGAATTTTAATAATAATATTTAAGATATAAAAAGAGTTTCATACTATTTTTAATGTGGTATGAAACTCTTTTTTGTAATATACATAATTAGATTTTTCAGATTAAGCTGTCAGGTTAAATACTCCGAATGCTTGTAAAAGGAGTACTAATAATAATGCAGGTGCTACAACCTTTACCATTGCTATATACAGACCTTTTCTTCTGAATTTATATTTTCCCTGAGTTACCTCATCAATGATGAATTTTGGTTTAGCTACCCAGCCAATCAGAATACAGGTGAATAATGCAACAATAGGCATTAACCAGTTATTGCTGACATAGTCCATTAAATCAAGAACTTGTGCAACTGTACCATTTGGTAATTTTAGCTCGAAGTATAATAAATTATAACCAAGGCAAACTATTGTGCCAACTATTACAGAATAGATTGAAACGATAATAGAGCTTTTCTTTCTTGTCCATTTAAACTTATCCATAAGACAGGAAACAATAGCCTCCATAATGGAAACTGAAGATGTTACAGCGGCAAATGTTACTATCAGGAAGAATATAAGACCTAAAACACCACCGATTTTTCCCATTGAGCTGAAAACCTTTGGAAGTGAAACGAACATAAGTCCAGGACCTGCTGACATACCCTCGGTACCTGAGAATGTATAAACAGCTGGAATTATCATCATACCTGCCAGAAGTGCAACTATTGTATCAAAAATTTCAATCTGGTTTATGGATTTCATAAGATTGGTTTCTTTCTTAGCATATGAGCCATAAGTAATCATTATTCCCATTGCTACGCTTATTGAATAGAAAAGCTGTCCTAATGCATCCATAACAGTAATCATAAGTTCATTTAAGGTTAAATTCTTAAAGTCAGGAATAATATAGATAAGAAATCCTTGAATACCTGTTCTTGTTTCGCCATTGTCATTTGTATGCTTTAGTGTAAGGGAATAAATAGAAATACCTAAAATCATTATGAGCAGGATAGGCATAAGGATTTTACTGTAACGCTCAATACCCTTTTCAACGCCATTAAAAACTACAAATGATGTTATTAATAAGAAAATAATCATCCAGATTATAGGTTCCCATTGCCCTGAAATAAAGCCTGTAAAATATCCGTCCTGAGAAGCAGATGAGCCATTTAATGTAATATAGGTTTCGAGATATTTTAATACCCAGCCACCAATGGCACAATAATATGGCATTATAATTACAGGAACAATGCAGGCAAATATACCGATAAAACCAAACTTTTTATTAATTGTAGTGTAAGCTGTAAGCGGACTTTGCTTAGTTTTTCTGCCAATGGCAATTTCTGTTGTAAGCAGTGTAAAGCCGAAGGTAAATGCAAGAATAATATAGCACAATAGAAACAGTCCGCCACCATCCTTTGCTGCAAGGTAGGGAAATCTCCAGATATTACCAAGACCTACAGCACTTCCTGCTGCTGCAAGAATAAATCCTATCTGACTTGTAAAACTACTTCTTTTTGAATTTTCCTTCATACAATTCTCCTTTTCTGATTTTTTGTCTAAAATATCAACATTAAAATATTATATCATAAATTTGTACACAAATAAATCTATAAAGTAAAATAAAATATATTATATGCCAGATATTTCCGTAAAAATAATGGGATTGTGAAAATGTAGTTTTTAAGACTTCATTTTTCAGGATTAATTTTTTGTTATTAAATTCTAAATTTTAATACTTATGGTTATATAAATTTAAAATGCTTCTGCAATCGCATTTTACACATATTTTCTCACCAAAAATATAAACAAGCGACAGTTTAACACCATCGCTTGTAGATTTCTTTTTTCGGATTTACCCCAACTATTGACAAAGAGCCTAAAAAAGAGCATCCAAAAAGATACTCTAAAAAAACTGGAGCGGATGACGGGGCTCGAACCCGCTACCTCCACCTTGGCAAGGTGGCGCTCTACCAGATGAGCTACATCCGCAAATATTATTCAAAAGATAATTTAAAACTAAATAAAAAATGAATAGTGCTGAAAATCAACACTATTCACTTTTGGTGGGAACAATAGGACTCGAACCTATGACCCTCTGCTTGTAAGGCAGATGCTC
>JAKSRB010000028.1 GCA_024403825.1 Ruminococcus sp.
TTTTTAAGTAAAAAACTGTGAAAAGCCGTATAAAACAGCCTTTCACAGTTAATTTAAGTTTTTATATATAATCACTTAATCTCAACAATCCAGCCTTCTGGAGCTTCGATTTTACCCATCTGAATACCTGTTAATGTTTCATATAATTTCTTAGTAACAGGACCCATTTCATCCATACCACTTGGGAAGCAAATCTCTTCACCATGATTATAGATTTTTCCAACAGGTGAAATTACAGCAGCTGTACCGCAAAGTCCACACTCTGCAAAATCCTTTAGTTCATCTAAATAAACTTCTCTTTGCTCAACCTCAAGACCAAGGTAATGTTCAGCAACATACATAAGTGAACGCCTTGTAATTGATGGAAGAATACTGTTTGATTTTGGAGTTACAACCTTATTATCCTTTGTTATGAATAAGAAGTTAGCACCGCCTGTTTCTTCAACCTTTGTTCTGGTTGCTGCATCAAGATACATATTTTCATCAAAGCCCTCATTATGAGCTGTAACGATTGCGTGTAAACTCATTGCATAGTTAAGACCAGCTTTAATATGACCGGTACCATTTGGAGCAGCTCTGTCAAAATCAGATACTTTTATAGTAATAGGCTTAGCACCGCCCTTAAAGTATGGTCCAACAGGTGTAGCAAAAATTCTGAACTGATACTCTGAGCTTGGTTTTACACCAATTACAGGACCTGAACCAAACATAAATGGACGAAGATAAAGTGTAGCACCTGTACCATAAGGAGGTACAAAGTCCTCATTTGCTTTAACAACCTTGCAAACTGCCTCTATAAACTTTTCTTTATCATATACAGGCATTTCAAGACGCTCACAGCTATCAACCATTCTCTGTGCGTTAAGGTCAGGTCTGAAAACTACAATTCTGCCATCACAAGTAGTGTAAGCCTTTAAGCCCTCGAAACAAGTCTGTGCATACTGTAAAACACCAGCACATTCGCTGATAGTAACAGTAGCGTCAGTTGTCATCATACCGTCATCCCATTTGCCGTCCTTGAAATTTGAAACAAATCTTTCACCAGTTGGCATATAGCCAAAGCCGATATTAGACCAGTCAATATTTTGCTTAACCATTTATATTACTTCCTTTCAAAAATAAAGACAATTTAACACACATATATTTTAACACCGTTATGTATAATTTGTCAATAAAAAGTAAGAATATTTCTTGTAAAAAGGTGAATTTTGTACCAATAACAAATTTAGATTTAACTTAATTTCCAATAATTAAAATAAAACAGCGAAATTTGATATATAATGAAAAATGAAATTCAGTTGCATTTATGTTGCAAACGAGGAGGAATTATATATGGCAGAGGTTGTTAAAATAGTGTTGACAGGCGGACCATGTGCAGGAAAAACAAGTGCATTAAAATATATATCGGAAAAGCTTGAAGCTGAGGGAATAAGGTGCCTGACGATAGAAGAGCAGGCTACAAAGCTTATGATTTCAGGCAAAACTCCACAAAATATAGGAAATTATGAATTTCATAAAAGTATATTTGAGAGTTTGCTTTTTGAAGAAAAAAAGACAACAGAATATTCAAAAAATCTGTCAGATGAAAAAGTAGTTGTTTTGATTGACAGAGGATTATTAGATAGCCTTGCTTATGTTTCACAAGAAGATTTTGATAAATATTCCAATATAAATGGTCTGTCTGAGGATGTCATAAGAAATTCATATGATGCAGTTTTTCATCTTGTGACAGCAGCAGATGGTTCAGAAGAAAACTACAGCTTGATGAGTAACAGTATAAGAAGTGAAAATATTGAAGAAGCTAAAACACTTGACAAAAAATTGCTTTCAATATGGACAGGCACTCCACATTTAAGAGTAATTGACAACAGCACAAACTTTGAAGAAAAGCTGTCAAGGCTATATGATGAAGTAAAATCATTTTTAGGAATACCTGAGCATTATGAAATAGAGAGAAAATTCCTGATAAAATATCCAGATATTAATATTTTAAATAAGCTTGAAGCCTGTCGCAGAATACCGATTACACAAGCCTATCTTACAACTCCAAAAGAGGGAAATTTCCGAATCAGAAAGCGTGGCGAAGGAGATAAGGCTGTATATATCAAAACCATAAAAATAAAAATATCGGATATTAAAAGAATTGAAATTGAGAATTATATATCTGAAAATGAATATAACGATTATTTACAGCAAAAGGAAAATGTTACAGGAATAATTTCAAAGGACAGATATTGTATAGTAGATAATTCAACATATTATGAGCTTGATATATATCCATTCTGGAAAGACAAAGCGACAATAGAAATCGAATTAAATTCAGAAGAACAGCCATACAAACTACCAGATTTTGTAGATTTAATAAGGGAAGTAACATTTGAATCCGAATACAGAAATCTGGCACTTGCTCAGAAGTACGGAAAAATTGATTTTTAATTTTAACAAATTATTAAAAAGATTAAAAGGGCTGTCCCCTATTTGGGAACAGCCCTAAAAAATCAAATCAAATAATTAGCCTAATTCAGCAAAATACTTAATTGTTCTAACCATCTGGCTTGTGTATGAGTTCTCGTTGTCATACCAAGAAACAACCTGAACCTCATAGAGATCGTCAGAAATCTTTGATACCATTGTCTGAGTAGCATCGAAGAGTGAACCATATCTCATACCGATTACATCAGAAGAAACAATCTGATCCTCGTTGTAACCGAATGACTCAGAAGCAGCAGCCTTCATAGCAGCGTTGATGCCTTCAACTGTTACATCTGTACCCTTAACAACAGCAGTAAGGATAGTTGTTGAACCTGTTGGTACAGGAACACGCTGAGCTGAACCGATGAGCTTGCCGTTAAGCTCAGGAATAACAAGACCGATAGCCTTAGCAGCACCTGTTGAGTTAGGAACGATGTTAGCAGCACCAGCTCTTGCTCTTCTGAGGTCACCCTTTCTGTGAGGACCGTCAAGAATCATCTGATCGCCTGTGTAAGCGTGAATTGTTGACATAATACCGCTCTGGATTTCAGCATACTTGTTAAGAGTATCAGCCATTGGAGCGAGGCAGTTTGTTGTACATGAAGCAGCAGAAATAATGTTGTCTTCAGTTGTAAGAGTATTCTCGTTTACGCTGAATACGATAGTCTTAAGATCGTTGCCTGCTGGAGCTGAAATAACAACCTTCTTAGCACCTGCATCAATGTGAGCCTGGCTCTTAGCCTTTGAGCAATAGAAACCTGTGCACTCTAAAACAACATCAACACCGAGTTCACCCCATGGAAGCTCAGCAGCGTTTGGCTTAGCATAGATTGTGATTTCCTTACCGTCAACGATGATAGAACCCTCACCAGCTTCAACTGTGTGAAGACCCTGACCGATTTTACCGCAGTAACCGCCCTGAGCAGTATCATACTTAAGAAGGTTAGCGAGCATCTTAGGATCTGTAAGATCGTTGATTGCTACTACCTCATAACCCTCTGCATCAAACATCTGTCTGAATGCAAGACGACCGATACGACCAAAGCCGTTAATTGCAACTTTTACTGACATAAAAAATTCCTCCTAAAATTAAGGTAATTCTATTATATTACATTTTTTTCATTTCTTCAATAGTTTGATAAACATTTAACGAAAATTTTTTCTTATTTTTACAGTTTATGAAAATTTTTCCACAATTAAGCATTATTTTGTTTTAGTTGCTGATATGTTTTGTTGAAATTCATAAACACAGATTAATTTTCTTATTATTTATTTGCAATTATGCTGTTGTTATTCTTGACAATTCATCAATTTTATTATAGAATTATATTAAGGCTTTTTATAAGCTTTCAGCGGAATTTTTTACTTAATTTTCTGCATTTATTTTTAATCAGACTCTTTATGAGCCGTTATATATAGATATTTTTTATAGTTTTTATAGCCTTTTGTTATATTTTATAATAGTAACTGCTTATAACAAAATTGGCATTTTACATAGCAGTAAACATATAAATTTAGTAAAAAATATTTGTAAAAATGAAAATTGAATATCTTGTAACGGCACCTTAAAGGTTTTTTGATTGGGAATTTTTTAATCTTTAAATGAAAAATCTAAACAAGGAGGTGTCAGAATGAATTTAGCAGTAGCTGTTATCTTAATTGTAATCGCTCTTGCTGTCGGTGTTGGTGTTGGCGTAGTTGCAGGTATAAACATACGCAAAAACACAGCAGAAAAGGAAATCGGCAGTGCTGAAGAGGAGGCAAAGAAGATAGTTGCAGATGCCATCAAAACTGCCGAAGCCAAAAAGAAAGAGTATGTTCTTGAGGGTAAGGACGAGGTTCACCGTTTTCGTAATGAAAGCGAAAAGGAAATTGCTGACCGTCGCAAAGAGGTTCAGCGTCAGGAACGCAGAATCCAGCAAAAAGAAGAAACTCTTGACCGTAAGCTTGACAATATGGAGCGTAAGGAAGACAAGGTTGCTAAAAAGCTTAAGGAAGCAGAAACAAGACTTGAAGAAGTTGAAACTATCAAGAAAAGTCAGTTTGAAATGCTTGAAAAAATCTCAGGCTATACTGCGGAACAAGCTAAAACCTATCTTCTCAATCAGCTTGAAAGCGAGTTAGTTCATGAAAAATCTGTAAAAATTATGGAATATAATGAACAGCTTAAGGAAGAGGCTGACGAAAAGGCAAGAAACATTATTTCACTTGCAATTCAGCGTCTGGCAGCAGATCAGGTTGCAGAGGCAACAATTTCAGTTGTACCATTGCCTAATGATGAAATGAAGGGCAGAATTATTGGTCGTGAAGGCAGAAACATCAGAGCTATTGAAACTCTAACAGGTGTTGACCTTATAATTGACGATACACCAGAAGCAATTACACTTTCATGCTTTGAGCCTGTCCGCAGAGAGGTAGCAAGATTAGCTCTTGAAAGATTAATTTCTGACGGAAGAATTCATCCTGCAAGGATTGAAGAAATGGTAGATAAGGCAAAGCGTGATGTTGATGCAACAATCAAGCACGAAGGCGAAAGAGCTGTGCTTGAAGCTGGTGTACATAATGTTCATCCTGAAATTGTTAAGTTACTTGGCAGATTGCGTTATCGTACAAGCTATGGACAAAATGTGCTGAATCATTCTCTTGAAGTATCTTATCTTGCTGGTATGATGGCAAGTGAATTGGGTATTGATCCAACAATCGCAAAGCGTGCAGGACTTTTGCACGATATTGGTAAATCTATTGACCATGAGGTTGAGGGAACACATATTCAGATTGGTGTTGACATTGCCAGAAAGTACAAGGAAAGCGATGCAGTAATCCACGCAATTCATGCCCATCATGGTGATGTTGAAGCAAAGACAATAGTAGCTTGTCTTGTGCAGGCGGCCGATGCTTTATCAGCAGCAAGACCAGGTGCAAGGCGTGAAAATGTAGAAAACTATGTTAAGCGTTTGCAAAAGCTTGAAGAGGTTGCATCATCATTTGATGGTGTTGAGCATACATTTGCAATTCAGGCAGGTCGTGAAGTACGAGTAATGGTAAAGCCTGAAATCGTAAATGATGAAAGAATGATACCATTAGCAAGAGAAATCTGTAAAAAGATTGAAGAAGAGCTTGAATATCCCGGACAGATAAAAGTAAACATTATCCGAGAGAGCCGAGCTTCAGAATTTGCTAAATAATTAAAAATTTAATCTGATTAATAAAAAATAAAGCTGTGCTTTGAGTGCAGCTTTATTTTTATGCAAAAGAGGAGTGATAAAATGAGAAAAAGCGATAGGTTAATCGGTCTTGTACGAGGTACAGTTGAGGTTGTACCACATTGCAAAGAATGGGAAAATTCAGCAATCAGAACAATAGAATTATTAAAAAATATATTAGAAAATGACTTCACAGATATCCAACACATTGGCAGTACATCAATAAAATCAATCTATTCAAAGCCTATCATTGATATAGCAGTTGCAGTCAATGATTTTTCAACAATATTAAAGTATAATGAATTATTAGAAAAGCAAGGTATAATTTACAGAGGTCAGGATAGAGAAAATCAGTTGTTGTATGTAATGGGAGATTTTGAAAACAATACAAGAACACATCATATTCATATAGTATTAAATAATAGCATTGAATGGAATAATTATATTAATTTCAGAGATTTTCTGAATAATAACACCAAATTTGCAAAGGCATATTCTGATTTAAAAATCAGTTTAGCAAAAAAATATCCAAATGACAGAAACGCCTATACTGAAGGTAAATCTGAAATGATTAATAAAATTTTGAATATTGCTCGAAATCAAAAACGGTATCAAAGACCATAAACTTTGATACCGTTTTATTTTACAATATTCAGAAATTATGTAATCAACTTACATTTTGAATGGGTCCCTGTCTGTAAGCTGTAAAATACTGAATTTTTCAGCAAAGGTTTCATCAAGCTTTAAGGTAGTTTTTTCACCATTAGTCATATTCTTAATCTCTGCTTCTCCCTGTTCTATTTCATTATCGCCAAGAACCATAGAATATTTTGCACCAATTTTATCTGCATATTTCATCTGTGGACGCAGTCCTCTGCCGACAATATCTGTTTCAGCAATTAAGCCACAATCACGCACACTTTTTACAAGTGTAAATGCTTTAAGCTTTGCATTATCTCCCATTGTTGCAACATACAAATCACAGGTTGACGGCTTTGGAATTTCTATTCCCTGCTTATCCATAAGCATTAGCAATCTTTCGATACCCATTGCAAAGCCGAGTGACGGCAAATGCTTTCCACCTAACTCCTCAATAAGTCCGTCATATCGTCCACCACCGCATACTGTTCCCTGTGCACCGATAAAATCCGTAACAAACTCAAATACAGTTTTGGTATAATAGTCAAGTCCACGAACTATTGTTGGATTTACTATATACTCAACTCCTGCAACATCAAGATATTTCTGAACCTGTGCAAAATGTTCTTTACATTCATCACAAAGATAATCAGTAATTTTTGGGGCATTTTCTGCAATTTTTGAGCAAATCGGACTTTTACAGTCAAGTATTCTCATAGGATTTTTTTCAAGTCGTGAATTACAGGTATCACAAAGCTCCTCTGTATGACCACCAAAATATTCTTTTAATGCTCTATGATATTCATTTCGGCAAGTTGGACAGCCGATTGAATTTATTTCAAGTCGAAGCTGTTTAATACCCAATCTGTCAAAAATTGACTGAGCCACACATATAAGCTCTGCATCTGCCATTGGTGACTGAGTGCCGTATTCCTCGATACCAAACTGATGAAACTCTCTTAATCTGCCTGCCTGAGGTTTTTCATAACGATAGCAGGAAACAAAATAGCTTGCTTTAATCGGAAGTCCGTCATTTTCGAGAGAATGTTCAAGCACCGCTCTTGCCGCACCTGCTGTACCCTCAGGTCGAAGTGTTACACTTTCACCGCCCTTAGTATCAAAGGTGTACATCTCCTTCTGCACAACATCGGTAGTTTGTCCAACACCACGCTGGAAAAGCTCCGTATGTTCAAATACAGGTGTTCGGATTTCCTTAAAACCATATGCTGCGGATTCTTTACGCATTATGTCTTCAACAAACTGCCAACGATAGCTTTCCTTTGGCAGAACATCTTCTGTACCCTTAATTTTCTTAGTGATAAGTGCCATATTAAATCTCCTTAAAAATATATCCGTAAAATAACAATCGGGCAGTATCAAACCGCCCGATATACAGACACATAAATTACTTAATTACTTTAAAATATTTCTCCAGTCAAGGTCCCCACGCTCAAGACCGTGAATCAGTACCTCAGCAGTTGCAATATTTGTAGCAACAGGAATATTATGCATATCGCAAAGTCTTAACATATTCATATCATTTGGCTCATTTGGTTTCGGATTGAGCGGATCTCTGAAAAATAAGAGCATATCAACCTCATTGCAGGCAATTCTTGCCGCAATCTGCTGGCTTCCGCCTTGTGAGCCTGCAAGGAATTTTTGTACAGAAAGACCTGTAGCCTCAGAAACCATTTTACCTGTAGTTCCTGTTGCACACAAATTATTACGGCTCAGCACTCCGCAATATGCAATACAAAACTGTACCATAAGCTCTTTCTTTTCGTCATGTGCGATAAGTGCAATATTCATAACCAATTTCCTCCAAACACTTTGTAAATTCATTAACCTTACATCAAATTCCAATATATCCCAAATATATTTAAGCTGAATATCTGATATTTATTAATATATCAATTTATTTCAGCAAAAGGCTGTTCCCTTTCAACCAGCCTTTTTGCAGGAAACCGATTAAACTCCTGCTTTCAAAACTTCTGATTATTTATAAATTTAAGTACAATAAAAATCATCTTTATATTTAAATTCAAAATTTCTATACTAACCTTTAAACGACAACGGTATTCTTTGTCCCTGAATACGCCCTGCAAGGCAATCAAAAGCAGGAGAAGAAGTACTCCAGTTAAGACCAGCCGCACCACGCTGCATTATTACAGAAATTCTTATGTCAAATGGTACAAGTGCTATAAGCTGAGTACCTGTCGCATCAACGACATCATCCAAATCTCTATAAAATCCAAGCTTACAAAAAACTCTGCGGTCAAAACGGTTAATAATCAATCGAATATCATTTTTACCCATAGCATCAAGCTTTTGTTTGATTTTAACACCGCCACGAACACTTGTAGGTTCGGCATTGGTTACAATCAATGCACGATCAGCAGGCGTAGCAGCCGTAACAAATCCTGAACCAATTCCGGCAGGAGAATCAATAATAATGAAATCAAAATCATTTTTTACAGATTCCACAAGCTGTTTGAATACTGATGGGCTAAGCTCGTTTTCAGCATCAAACGGAGCCGCCATAAGATAAAGATTATTGTTATTTTTACTTTTGTAGATAGCCTCATTAAAGGAACAGTTGCCACAGACTGCATCTGATGCATCAAAAAGAATATCCTGCTCCATATCAAGCATAATATCAAGACCACGCATACCGCAGTCACAATCAATAAGTAAAACCTTTTTACCCTGCTTTAACAGAGCAACAGACAAACAGATACAAACTGTAGATTTACCTGTACCGCCCTTACCTGACGCTACAACAATAACATTATTCATAATCATACTACCTCTCAATTATTCTATCACAAAAATACAAAAAGAGCAATAAAGCAAGATAATTTTTATCAGCCAAATTTTTTGTAAATATTTTATGCATACTGTATAAAATGGTATATGTTTTTTATTCTTATCCACAATAATTTACTAATTTTTGCTTAGATTTTCAAATATTGCACTATATAGCAAAATTTATATGCTGTGTTTTCAAGATTATCATTTATCCTCATTGCTGAATTTAAAGTATGCATCAAGCATATCCTTTGCAACATTCATTGCATATCGTGTGCTTGCTCCGTTTTCGATTACCACCGATACTGCAACCTCTGGTTTTTCAAATGGTGCATAACAGATAAATGTTACATTATCCGAACCGCTGTTCTCAGCCGTACCTGTTTTTGCCCCAACCTTTACAGGGTAATCTCCAAAAACTGAATATGCTGTACCACTTGGGTCTGATGTTACTTTGAGCATAGCCTCCTGTACAGTCGCAAAATTTTCATCGGATATTCCGCCTGAACACTCAACTATCGGTTCAGGGCTATTCTTAATTATTTCCTTATGTTCATAATCAGTAATTTTGCTTATAATATGGGTTCTGAATCTTGTACCATTATTTGCAACTGTTCCAACATAGGCTGCAAGCTGAATAGGAGTAAATGCATTATCTGACTGACCAATAGCCGCTTGAACTGTATTTCCGGGTTGCCATTTAACGCTGTCACGACCCGCAAGAAAACCTTTTGATTCTTCGATTTCTACACCAGTATAACAACCAAGTCCAAACCTTTCTGCATAAAGGTACATAGTTTCAATACCAAGCTTTCTGCCCACATCTGCAAAAAAGTAATTACAGGAGCTTGCAATCGCACCTGTAACATTAATATTTTCGTGAAAATGCATACAGGAAACAATATTTTGCGGATAATAGTCATAATATTGTGAACAGTAAATTTCAGTATCTTTATCAATTATTCCCTCTTCAAGTGAGGCAAGAGCAACACAGGGCTTAAATACCGAACCACAAGCAAAGCTTCCGACAAATGCTCGATTATACATCGGAGAATTATCATCCTGCGAAAGCTTTATATAATAATCATCATATTTGCTGTAACTATTTAAATCATATGTAGGATAGCTTACCGCTGCAAGTACTGAAAAATCCTTTACAGAAAGCATTACAACCGCACCTGTTTCACAATCTGCACCACTTTTCTCTGAATTAAAAGCCTTACCCTCTTTTTTTGCAAGTCTTATATTTTTTTCGAGAGATTCAGCGGTTATCCGTTGTATATCTGAATCAATAGTGAGATATACTGTATCTCCTGCCACCGCATTAATTGTTTCAACTAAATTAATCTGGTTATCCTCATAATCTTTCTGTATGATTTTCTGACCATTAGTGCCTTTAAGATACTTTTCACAGGCAAGCTCTATACCAAATTTTCCTACCTTATCCGTCAGCGAGTATCTGCCGTCATCTGCTGAAAGCTGGTTATATTCCTCCTGACTTATTGAACCTAATGCACCCAGTATATGTGGAGCAAGCTCAGGTTCAACCGCATTTCTTACATAATATTGTTCAAGTCCTATTCCGCTTTTATTATCTATATATTGGATTATTTCTTCAACTGATTTTTCGCTTATGCCATTCGCCATTATATATGGAACGGTATTTGAAAAACCACATTTTTCCATATTAAAATGCACCGATACAAGCTTATAGGCTTCCTCATTGCTGTGAGAATTTGAAATGCCATATCTATCTGATAATTTTTCAAAACAATCCTCTGCTGTAACTTTTTGATTAATATTCAGCATATTTTCAGAAAAAAGATATTCAACTTCATTTTCCATATTATCTTTATAAAAAAATCTATTGTTTTCATATCCAACAGGCAATTTATCTATCCAGCTTATATCCGACTTTTCAAGCAAATTAATTAATTCAAGTATTAAATCATCAAGCTGATTTTCATTTAAATCAGACTTATCAAAAACTAATTTATAATATTTAGTATTAACTACAAGACCATTTCCGTCCTTATCAAGTATTTCTCCACGAGGAGCAGTGATTTCATATGAAGTACTTGTTGATTGTAACGCTAAAAGCTTATACTTATCACCCTGTATCAACTGCCAGTCAACAAGTCTTGCAGTAAACAATGCAAAGCAAATAAATGTTATTACTATACATACATTCAAGGCATTTTTAGAGTAATCAGCAACAAGAGAGGATTTTTTATATTTCATTTATAACTCCCCTAAAAAATTATTAATCTGAGCTATAAATAATTCTTTTTATTCTTTCTTCTTCTGTTTTTGACAAGCAATTTTCCTGCACCGTCTGCCACACAATCAAGCGGAGCTTCCGCAATATAAACGGGCATACCTGTATTCTGCATAATCAGCTTATCAAGTCCTCTTAGCAATGCCCCTCCACCTGTAAGCATAATTCCGTTATCAATTATATCTGCCGCCAATTCTGGAGGTGTTCTTTCAAGCGTTGTTTTTACAGCGTCAATAACCTTTTTTACTGACTCACTTAATGACTCACGAATTTCCTCTGAGGACACTGTAACATCCTTTGGCAGACCGTCAACAAGATTTCTGCCCTTAACCGTCATACTCTTTTCATTTTCATATGGAAATGCTGAGCCAATTCCAATTTTGATATTTTCTGCTGACCTTTCACCTATCAAAATATTATATTTGTTTCTTATGTACGAAATAATAGCCTCATCAAATTTGTTGCCTGCAACTCTGATTGAACAAGCCGTTACAATATCTCCAAGCGATATTACTGCGACCTCGCTTGTACCTCCGCCAATATCTACAACCATACAGCCTATCGGCTCATCAACTGGCATTCCTGCTCCAACAGCCGCCGCCATTGGCTCTTCAACAAGTATTACTGGTGGCTTTGCTCCTGCCTGATATGCAGTATCCTCAACCGCCTTTCTCTCAACCTCTGTAACTCCTGACGGCATACATATTATTACATTCGGCTTGCTGAATAAACCTGTTTTGACAGATTTTTTTATAAAGTGCTGCAACATCTTTGCAGTAATCTTAAAATCCGCAATTACACCATCCTTAAGAGGTCTGACCGCTATAATAGACTCAGGAGTTCTGCCAATCATCTCTTTTGCCTCTGTTCCGACAGCCACAACCATATCCGTTCTTATATCAACAGCTACAACTGACGGTTCTCGAAGAATAATACCCTTATTTTTGAGAAAAACAAGGGTATTTGCTGTTCCAAGGTCAATTCCTATATCCTTTGAAAATGAAAACATTAATATTGCTCCCTTCCTGCAACCTGACAATTTGATTTGCAGTATTGATGTAAACAATATTATATATGAAAGGAATAAAAATTTTCACTCTATTATGTCGAATTATTTCTGAAATAAATAATTGAAATTATATATTAAGCTGTTCTGCAAAACCTGTTGCAAATGAATTTCTGTATTCCGATGGAGTTTTATTAAAGTACTTTTTAAATATTCTTGAAAAATACATCTGGTCTGAAAATCCTACCGAAACTGCAACCTCCTTAATACTTGGAGTGCTGTCTTTAAGCAAGTCCAATGCCTTGTTCATTCTACATTGAGTTATGTAATTAATTACAGATATATTAGCTTCACTTTTAAATAATCGGTATAAATAAGTTCTGTCAATTTTAATATAATTTGCAATATCACCTACACTAAGCGAATGGTTGGAGTAGTTCTTTTCTATATATATTTTTGCCATATCAACATAACTCATCCCACAAACATTATTGGCAGGAAAATATTCCAAGTAAAAGGAAAGCAAAATCATAATTTTTCCATTTAATCGACATACATCCGCAGGCATATCACTAAGCTCGCCAATATCAAAATATTCGGAAAGATTTTCAATCGGCATTCTCCCTAAAATTGGTGTTTTCTTAGATACATTAATCATACTCACCACCAACGCAACCTCAAAGCCCTTTAGCTCCACCCATTTTATGCAGGAATAACTATCATCAGGATTAATCAGGGATACAGTGGTAAAAGGAAAAACAAAAAATGATTCACCCTCCTTTACACTAAGTATATCATTATTTATTTTGAGATTAATATTGCCTGAACTGACATAATACAGTATGTAAGTATCTTTGAATTTTGAAACATATTCAAATGTACCTGAATGTTCCAACACTCCACTACCAAAGCAAATATTATTAATCATACTATTAGCAACAAACATAATTATCCTCCTTCCCTATTCAACATTTGTCTATATTATTTACACATTAATACATAGATTATTGTCGAAAAATGCGATATAATAATGACATTAATTGGAATAGCAATTTTTATATAATTTTTTTATTTTAAAAACAAGTTTTCACTAACGATATAAATAATACAAAAAATTGCTTTTCTAACATTATTCTGTTTTCATTGATAAATATCATTGAGAATTTTATCATAAATTAATAAGTTTTTCAATAGAAGGCAAGGTGATAATATATGAGTTATAAATACGAAATCATTAATTTAAACAGAAATATTCCTGCAAAAATAATGAATTTACATTTATCATCAGAAACTCACAAAACAGAACTACATTGGCACAGAGAACCGGAGTTAGTATATATAATTGAGGGAGCCGCTGAATGTCCATGCAATGGCGAAACACATATTGCATATAAAAACAGCCTTGTATTCTTTAACAGTGATGATGTTCATTTGGTAAAGCCTGTAAACGGAACAGAGGCAAAATTATTATGTGTTCAGCTATCCTATGAATATATGAGATTATTTTGCAGTTCGGTTGAGAATATATCATTTAATCTTGATTTGACATATGATGCAAAAAACAAACTGACCGAACTAATGGCAGAATTTTCTCAATTAGATGAAATATCAGACGAATTTGCCACATTAATGCAGCTTTCATATATAAATAAGATATATTATATACTTTTCAAGCACTGTATTGTTATCAAGGATAATAAAATCAATTCGTTTATTCCAAACAGGGATTTTTCATATGCTAAAACAGCCATAGAATATATAAACGAAAATTACAAAAGAGAAATTACCCTAAATGAAATATCATCATTGGTAAATCTATCACCATCATATTTTTCAAAATATTTCAAAGGTGCAACACAGGTCGGATTTTCTGATTATCTTGCAAACCTAAGACTTGAATACGCAATTCAGGATATGGTACATAAAAATTCAACTGTATCTCAAGCCGCAATGGAAAACGGATTTGCAAATGTAAAATCCTTTATTGCACAATGCAAGAGAGTGTATAATTGCACACCAGCAAAATATAAGAAAAAATTATTAAATGAATAAAAGTTAAATTTCTTTATCTATATCCTTTATTAAAAAGCAGCCGATTTTGTTCGGCTGCTTTTTTCAGTATATTATATCGAAATCCCATAACCTCTTGTGTAAATGCAGATAGCAAATTTAACACAAAATGTTTTATTGTCTAAATAATATAATATTATGCTTTTATTATATCCAAAAACTAATAATAGTCAATACTTTTCGACTTACAAGTCCGAAACTTTGCAAATTATTGTACTTTTCGATATATAATTCAGAAACTTTTAAAAATAAAGCCCTGCGTACTTTAAATTTAAATAACACGCAGAGCTATCTGTTTATGCTATAAAATTGCTGATTTTCTAATATCGTGAAAATATTAAATGCTAAATCATAGGGTATATATTAATATTAATAATTATATCCCTGCCATTGATATTTTTTAAGGTCAACAAAGCCGTTAATGACTTCTACTCCCTCATTTACTAATAGCTCTGTCTGAGCTTCAGAACCTCCAAATGCAAAATTAGGTGCAAGTCTGCCCTTTGCATTTACCACCCTGTGACAAGGTATCAGCTTTGGATTAGGATTATTATGCAACGCATTTCCTACAATTCTTGCATAACCCTTATTGCCTGCCATTGTTGCTATCTGACCATATGTTGCAACCTTTCCCTTTGGGATTTCGGCTACTGCATTATAAATTTTTTCATAAATACTTGTTTTCATACCATATCACAAAATTTTACCATTTTTTATAAAATTCAGTACTTGATTATTACAAAATTTAAGGTACAATAATAAAAAAGGACATTTTTTGATTTTATTCTTAATTTTGTTTACGAACTATCTTATATTCATCATAAAGCTGAAAATAATGACATTGAGTTACATTCTGAGTAAGAAATTTTTCCATTTCATCCTCATCAAGATTAATACTGCAATAATCGCCAAACTCATCGTCCGTTACAAAATGCGTGCATTGCTCACAATTATCAGCCATTATTCTCCCCCATTCTGTCAAGTGAAAAATCATACTTATTATATGAAAACGGCTTGTAATTTTCAAGCTGTTCAAAAATTTCGTCAATGCTGTTTGCAACGGAGTACAGACAATAACAGCTTTTGCTCATAAATTTTTGACGAACAGCATTTTCAAGCATTTCAATCATTGAATCATAATATCCATTGACATTATAAATTATAATCGGCTTTTCGTGGCGGTGCAGCTGCTTCAATGTAAGAACTTCAAAAAATTCTTCAAAGGTTCCCATTCCGCCTGCACATATAATGAAAGCATCTGAGCGGTCCTCCATTATTGCCTTACGCTCTCTCATTGTGTCGGTATAAATCAATTCGGTGCAGGTTTCGTAAATAACCTCCATATCATCAAAAAAATGTGGTGTCACTCCTACGATATTTCCACCCTTTGATGATACTCCTCTTGCGGCTGCTCCCATTACTCCGTATTTTCCGGCACCATATACCATAGTATGATCCTTTTCAGCTATGGCTTTTCCGAGACTTTCAGCGGTATCAAGATAAACCTTATCAATCTGTTCGCTTGACGAGCCAAATACACATATATTCATATTTTTATATTTCCTTTCAAATACCAATAAAATTCATAAGACCGTATTTCAACAGCCATATCATTGAAATGTATATTCATTATGGATTAATTATACAACTACTTTTAATTAAAGTAAAGTTTGAATTTTTGTGTCAGCGATATTTTAAGACCTACTAATTTGATTATAAATGCACATTTTATTTTTAGTTTAATCACGCAACCAAAAGTTGCGTTAATGTAAAGAAAAATATATTGTAACAAAAACTATGCAACTATATAATATAAACTACTGCACAAAGTTATTTTCCTTGTGCTAATAGCTTTTACCATATAACATTGGAGGAGAACTAATGAATATCGAAATAGCAAATCGTTTATTAAACTACAGAAAAAACAATAATTTAAGTCAGGAAGAGCTTGCATCAAAAATTGGTGTCAGCCGTCAGGCAGTATCAAAATGGGAGCGTGGCGAGGCATCTCCTGATACAGACAATCTTATTGCACTTGCTGAAATATATGGAGTAACTCTTGATGAACTGCTCAAAGGCAAAAATTATAACTCAAATCAGAATACTATGAATAATTTTCAAAATACAGAAAATTATAATACTGAATATGCAAACATCAATGAAGATTCCGACAATAATTCTGACTACAGCGGTAATTACGAAAAAATCCCTCAAGACAAAGTTTCATTTAAAAACGGAATACATATAAACAGCAAAAACGGTGACAAGGTTAATATATCCTTTAAAGACGGAATAGACATACATTCTCATAATAATGACAATGTAAAAGTTGGTTGGAATGGTGTATTTGTTGAAGAAAATGGTGAAAATAAAGTTTATACCGACAATGACGGAAATATTTATGTCAGAGATGATATAAAACATCATAAGGAAAAAAATCCAGCATTAAAGATTTGGAACAAGATACCTTTTTATGCAGTTGCAATAATCCTGTTTATTTTGTGGGGAACAAGTGGTGTTATGCACGGCTGGGCATTAAGCTGGTTAAGCTTCCTTACCATTCCGCTTTACTATTCACTTGGAAATGCAATCTTTAAACATAAACCAAGTCATTTTGCCTACCCTGTATTAACCTTAATTATTTATATCATTTCAGGCTTTTATTCAATCTTAGGGGGCTGGACATTAGGTTGGATAATATTTCTTACTATTCCGATTTATTACTCAATATGTGGATTATTTGAGCATAAATCATAAGGAGAATTTATGGATAAGACAACTCATGATGCAGTAGCAGAAAAATCAGTATTCAGTCTGGCGTGGCCGATTTTTTTCCAGTCAATTTTGGGCATCGCACTCGGATATATTGATACAATAATGCTTTCCAATTACTCTGAAACCGCTGTAGGTGCAATCGGTAACGCCAACACTCTGCTCGGTTTTCTGGCACTTGCATTTACAATAATTTCAAGTGCAACAGGCATAATGGTCAGCCAATATCTTGGTGCAGGCAAAAAAGATGAAATGAACCGCATATACACTGTAGCACTTGCGTTCAATCTTGTATTAAGTGTAATTATAAGTCTTGCGGTGGGAATATTCAGCGAACAGCTTTTGCATATAATGCAGGTACCTGATGAGATGATGTTTGATGCAAACCGTTATATGAAAATTGTTGGCGGTACAATATTTACTCAGGCAATAATTAATGCATTCAGCCAGATATTCAGCAGTAACGGCAAAACCTTTTTCGGAATGATTGTTGCCTTTATGATGAATATACTTAATATTATAGGAAATTATCTTTTATTGTATGGACCATTGACCTCACTCGGACTTGGTGCGTCAGGTGTTGCAATTTCAACTACTGTAAGCCGTTTGTTTGCAGTAACCGCTGCAATAATATATTTCTGCATTGTTATCAAGGGAAGCTTCAGCCCACGCTATCTGAAGCCATTCCCTACACAGATTTTAAAAAGTCTTTTAAAGCTTGGAATACCTACCGCAGGCGAAAACATTTCATATAACTTTTCCCAGCTTGTTATTACAGCAATGGTAAATACAATGGGAATTGCAGCTATAAATGCAAAAATTTACTCAAATATGCTCTCAATGCTGACATATATGATTGCTGTTTCTGCCGCAATGGCAACCCAGATTATTGTTGGACATAAGGTCGGTGCAAATGATTATGATTTTGCCTACAAAAGAGTTTTGAAAACATTAAGATTCAGCCTTATTGTTTCAATTTCATTGGCTATTGTTAATTATCTGTCAGTACCTTTTACATTCAGACTGTTTTCAAGTGACATTAATGTAATTCAGCTTGGACAGACTGTAATGCTTATTGCTATTTTTCTTGAGTTTGGACGAACAACCAATATTGTTGTTATAAACAGTATGAAAGCGGCAGGAGATGTAAAATTTCCAACAATACTTGCTATTTTCTCAATGTGGGGATTAAGCGTGCTGTTAGCTTATGTACTCGGCATAGTCTTTGGAATGGGGCTTGCAGGTGTCTGGATAGGTATGGCAGCTGATGAAATTCTCAGAGGTATAGTAGTATATATCAGGTGGAGAAAAGGTAGCTGGCGAGGCAAAAAGGTTGTTTGATTTTATAAAATGAAGTAACGGACTTTGGTTTTTGTGCCAAAGTCCGTTTTAATTTCAGTATAAAATCATTCAGTTATCAAGGCTTTTTTTGCAACCAATGCCGACTCAATATCAGTATTACATTCAAGCATATAAAAGTCTGTAAGCTTTATTAATCTTTCAAAATTTTTCAACATATCTATAGCAGTTATTTTATCTACCATATGAACTGTTGAAAAATATAACTCCTGTAAAATTTCAGAGGTTTGGCTCATTTTGCGAATTGAATTTTTATCCGCTCTTTTAATAAAAATTATCGCCTTTAATGGTGCTGAAATATTATTTGCTATACCACTTCCACCGTCAAATGGTGTTCCATAAACTATACAGCCTTTTTCGTCTATTTTAACTACAGGCTTATCATCATTTATATATTTTACCTTATCTCCAAAAGCAGATTTCCATAATCTTGTGTGTGTGGACTTCCCCACGCCTGATTGTGCAGAAAACAAATATCCCCCACCGTTATACATTATGGCAGATGAATGAAGCAACATAGCATTCTTTGAAATTATAGCCTTGTTAAAATCACAGGATGCCGCAAATTCCTCAGCATCTTCTCTGGTTGTGCCTTCAATCATTTTATTTAACAGGTTATCTATTCTGCTTTCTTTTATATCAATGAAAATTTCAGCATTTTCATTATCATCACAAATAAATGGCTCAGAAAGCTTTTTCAATTTATCATAGTGAGTATTAATTTCTGTAATAAACCCTGCAATTTTATATTTCATCTCATACTCCCTGAACTATCTTAATAATCAGACTATTACAATGTTGCTTTCACTTTGTTTGCATAATAATATATAAACTCTGTTACAGTAGGTTCACCACGCTCAGGCTTGATATACGCAGTGTAGTGGTTTGTTAGTGTATCAATATCAGTATTTTTCCATGTGCGATTTACCGCATTTTCCATAGCTCTTTCAATACTCGCATTTGATTTGTGATACTTGTCAGCAAGCAACACACTAATATTAGGCACTCTCTGATTTATAACAATTTCAATAGCATCGCTAAGATATTTTCTGCCAAGTACCTTTGGACTTACACCAATAAGGTCAAGCTCAGCAGATATTTTTTTCTGTATCATTGTACTTCTCTCATCATCAACTATTTTTTTCTTTTTGTGCATACTACTTTTGGGTTCAGGGGTAACACCAAGTATTGATGACAGAAAGCCAAATACCATATTTACGCTAAAATCCTGCTGATTTTTTGTAATAACAAAATCCGCACCAAGATTGCGTGCAGCATTATGGGTAGTCTGACTGATATTATTTGTAACAACAACGCAGAATGGTCGTGAAGGCAATTCAAGCTTATCAAGCTCCTGCAGCAATAACAATCCATTACCATAACCCTTATGCAGCTCCAAATCAATTATCAATGCATCAGGCTTATATTCTTCAATAAGCTGTAATGCAGTTGCGGTATTATTGGTAATATCAATTAATTGCAAACCCTGATACTCTATAATTTTTCTTTTATATTCTTCACAAATAAACTCATCATCTTCAACAATCAACAAGTTATATTTTGTAGTCATCAAATCACACCTTACAATTATGTTATAATTCATTATAC
>JAKSRB010000029.1 GCA_024403825.1 Ruminococcus sp.
ACAATTCCGCTTGCCTCACATTTGTTATGAAATAATTTCATAAGCCTTGCATTATTCGGACTATCTATTATATATTGATTGCGATATTTTTTTATATATATTTCCTTTAGCCCAGGAAATGACTTATCAAGCTGTTTATAAAAATATTCTCGGTTGCCCTCTCTTAGTGTAAGTCCCATATTAAAGCAGATTATGCCATATACCTGTGCTTCCTTACACATTTCAAGTATTCCGTTGATGTTTTCCTCGGTATCATTTATATATGGCAGTATAGGGCATAACCATACTACTGTTGGAATACCGTTATCACGCATTATTTTCAGAACCTCAAATCGCTCCTTGGTGGTGCAGACATTTGGCTCGATTTTTTTGCACAGCTCATCATTATATGTCGTAAGTGTCATCTGAACCACGCATTTAGTCTTATTATTTATACTTGTCAGTAAATCCAAATCTCGTAAAATTCGGTTTGATTTCGTTTGCAAAGTTACTCCAAAGCCGTATTTATCAATAATTTCAAGCGATTTACGCACATTTTTTATCTGCATTTCAAGAGGAATATATGGGTCTGTCATTGCCCCTGTTCCTATCATACATTTTTTTCGCTTGTGTCTTAGGGCGTTTTCAAGTAATTCCAAGGCATTTTCTTTTACCTCAATATCTTCAAAGTCGTGATTTATCTGATAGCATTTACTTCTTGAGTCGCAGTATATACAGTTGTGCGAACACCCTCTGTATAGATTTATTCCGTTATTTGCTGATAGTATTCCTTTTACCTTTACATAATGCATAAAAGTTTCCTATTCTAATTTAATTATTAGGTGCCACTTGAATATCTATATTTAGCTGTTTAGCTCTTGTAATAAACCCATTAATATTATACTTACTCCACTGAGAGCAAACATAGCAATCTCCTGTAGCAGTATGTATTATCTCATCGTCTGAAGCAAAAAATCTTATGCTGTAATCACTATAGTTCATTTTTGCAACATTTGCAAGCTGAACAACACCAAGTGAACCTTGTAAGGTTTTATCAAAAATTATAAGTAATTCTTCGGCAGTAACATCAGGATTTTCTTCTACAAATTTTTTTACAACTGCAAGAACTAATCTGTTCTTGCAATAAATTCTGCCATTAAAAATATATTTAGTTGCATCTCGTCCACCAAAGCTATTAATAATTGAGTTTTGCTTACTCTCAATGTTAGCATTATCATCTATATTATACATATTTTTTTTAACCTCCGTAATCTCAGATTTCAAGTTATTAATTTCATCCTCCAAAGCTGCAACTCTGTTAAGTAATTCAAGTATAAAACGGTCATAATTCATTATAATCTCTCCTTGTAATTTAATAGTTTTTATTGTCCCTCTTTAAAAGGACTAATACGCTTTTTGTAATAAATATAATTTAAAAACTCTCCTTTCATTAAATTTGTTTTCTTTTGATAATGATATTATAGCATTGTAAATTGTAGTTGTCAATAGATAATTAGAAGATATTTTATCTTTTTGCTTTTCTTTTGTTATCATAAAATATCTAAGGTTTTCTATTTTTGAAAACTACAGTTAATATAAAGAAAAGCTGATAACCTGTCAAATTTCAGATTATCAGCCTAAATATTCTGTTGTTTTGAAATTATTCATCAAACAGAGGTGTTGAAAAATATCTTTCTGCGGTGTCTGGAAGTACGGTCACAACTGTTTTTCCTTCACCCAGCTTTTCTGCAAGCTTTAGTGCTGCCGCTACATTTGTGCCACTTGATATTCCGCACATTATCCCCTCTTTGCGTGCCAAATCCTTTGCAGTTTCAAGTGCTTCCTCATCAGTTACTATGTATATGTTATCATATATTTCCTGATTTAGTATATCAGGGATAATGCCGTCACCTATACCCATTTGTAAATGAGTTCCGATTGTTCCGCCTGCAAGAATTGCCGCATGCTCAGGCTCTACTGCCCATATCTCTATTTGTGGGTTTTGTGCCTTTAAGGTTTCGCCAATACCTGTAATTGTTCCGCCTGTTCCTATTCCTGAGCAAAATCCGTCTATAGGTCCTGCAACCTGTTCAAGAATTTCAAGTGCTGTATGATGCTTGTGAGCCTTTGTATTATTAGGATTTGCAAACTGTTGCGGTACAAATACATTTTTATCTTCTTTTGCCATTTGCAAAGCTGTTTGCAGACACTTGTCTATACATTCTCCAATGTCACCTGCATCGTGGATAAGAATAACCTCTGCTCCGTAATGCTTGACAAGCTTCCTGCGTTCCTCACTTACTGAGTCTGGCATAATGATAATTGTACGATAGCCCTTGACGGCTCCGACAAGGGCAAGACCTATGCCCTGATTACCGCTTGTAGGCTCAACAATAATTGTATCCTTGTGGATTTTTCCCTCTTTTTCAGCCTGTTCAATCATATTGAAAGCGGTTCTTGTTTTGATAGAGCCACCAACATTTAGTCCCTCAAATTTTACATATATATCGGCATTTCCCTTTTTGTTCATTCTGTTAAGACGAACCATAGGTGTATGACCGATAGCCTCCAAAACATTATTATAAATCATAATTACCTCTTATGCATAATTTTAATAAAAACACTATTCATTATTATAAATCTTTCTGTAACAATTTTCAATACAATTCAAAAATATATTCTCACAGAAATCCACTATAATAAAAAGCCTATACAGTATAATTTTATGTTTTTGTAAATTGAGGTATTACTGTTGAAATTTTTAACAATATATTTTTTTATTCTTGAATAAGCTCCTTAGGAATAAGGTCATAGTCAAACATTACAAGAGAATTGTTATCAAGTACAAGCTCTTTATTTAACAGCTTTTCGGATTTGCAATCATAGGTTTCCTTATATATTTTTGATAATCTGTAGTACTTATCATTTTTCTTTTTAAAGTGGTGATTTTCTTCAACTAATTTGTATGTATATGGAAAAGCTGAAACACTTCTTAATTCACCGTACAGCCTTTCATTCTCACACCAAAGGCAAAGCTGTACATCCTGCTGAGTAGTGTTTTTAAATCTGTAATCAATGTTATTGTAGCTGATTGATGTGCCTGTGCTGAATGGTATTCTTTCTCCATGGTCAGGTGCAAGTGCATCAGAATGATTATGAAATTCGGTAACTGTCAGCGGACTATGAAGTACAAGCAAATGTATCGTATTGCCTAAATTGCACAATCCTCCGCCTATACCTGGTTTAACCTTATTATCCTCAATAACTCTGCCGTCCTTGTAACCCTTGCTTTTTGTTGTTTTGCCAACGGTATTCCAGAATGAAAATGTTTCTCCCGGATGAATTATTAATCCATTTATGCTCTTGCAGGCTATGTCAATATTAACTGCTTTGTTTTGCTGTAAAACAGGGTCAATTCCCTTGCCCTTTTTTATTAGTCCACAGCTATAGGTTGAAACAACTGTCGGCAGTTTTTCTGAGCTTTTTGTTTTTGAAAAAATCTCTTTACTTCTAAGATTCTGTATATGTCTTTTTAAAATTTCCTTTTGCAGAGAAATTGCATAGCAGGTTGGATTTATTTCACAGAACAGTACATCCTTTTTCCATAGCATAGTAAGTTCTCCTTTAAGTTTTTCAAATATCTATAGAATTACTCTTGCTTAGTTTATAAAATATTAAAACCAGTTTTTCAAGGTATCTTTTTATGCCGATTTTTTTCTCATCTGGTGCTTCAATAAAATGTACCATTATATTTGGTATTGAGCATTTATTAGCTCCGTAAATATCAACAAACATTTGGTCGCCGATAAAAATAACCTTGTTTTTATCTAATTCAAGCAATTCAACCGCTTTTAAGTATCCGTCAACCGCAGGCTTATTGGCATCACAGACATATTGTGTGTCAATGTTTTGGATAAATCTTTCTATTCGCTCCTTGTCATTATTTGATAGCAAAATTGTTTTGAAGCCTGTTTTGTGAAGCTCCTTAAAAAAATTATCCACCTTATCATTTGAATCATCGCCATGATGAACAAGAGTGTTATCAATATCAAATATAAGTCCCCTGACACCGTTCTGATATAATTTTTTATAATCAATATCGAAAACGCTTTGTGAGTATGCACCCGGATAAAACTTTTTCAGCATTTTGACCTCGTGTAATATTTGGTAAATTAGTTTTTATTCGATATAAGTTTAACATAACTATGCAAGAATAGCAAGCAACATTTAGAATGTAGCACGGAAATCAATTTTCAAAAATAATCAACAATTTTCAAAATATTATTGGAGTCAAGTAAGCAATCAAGCATAATTTTTGATATAGCTTTTTTAGATTGAGTATCAGATTTGAAGAGCTTGATACGGTGGTGGCTGTTTCAGCTCCCTTGAGAAAGGGGGTGTATATTTATGTCAGATGTGATTTTATTACTTACATATGTAATTGTATTGATTACTGTAAAGGTAGTCATTGATGATATAAAAAAGAAATAACCACCCTGTAGTAGCGTACAAGGTGGTTAAATTCATTTAACATCTTAACTTGCGAAACAGTCAAAACCGTTTCTTTACATTATTATATTACCATAGTATTAATTTTATGTCAATAGATTGAGCGGTGAATATCAGGCAAAGCTTTGCACACAACAGAATAAAACCTAAAGCCCCCATACCTGCACAAATTTGGCTTGTATGGGGTTTTGTTATGTCTTGATAAATATAATTTTTTATAATAAATATTGAACATAGCAGAATGCTTGTGGTATAATATTACCTGTAAGGAAACGGTGGTGGCTGTTTCAGCTCCCTTGAGAAAGGGGGTGTATATTTATGTCAGATGTGATTTTATTACTTACATATGTAATTGTATTGATTACTGTAAAGGTAGTCATTGATGATATAAAAAAGAAATAACCACCCTGTAGTAGCGTACAAGGTGGTTAAATTCATTTAACATCTTAACTTGCGAAACAGTCAAAACCGTTTCTTTACATTATTATATTACCATAGTATTAATTTTATGTCAATAGATTGAGCGGTGAATATCAGGCAAAGCTTTGCATACAACAGAATAAAACAATAGAGTAGGAGGCTATCCATTAATTGAGTAGCCTCCTATTCGATTGCAAGCATTTGCACATTCTGATAAAGCCTTTAATGGATTTCATCACCTATATAATCAAGCTTTTTGCTTATGTTATTTAATTCAGCTACTTTCATAAGCTCAATAATTTGTGATGCTTTAAGCTCTATGTCGTGTGACTCTGCTAAAATATCCTGCAAGTAAATTGCAGTAAGTGCTATGTCTATTGTGCTTTCAATCAATTTGTTTTTATTTTTCAAATCCATAGTTTTACCTCTTTTTTATTATTTTTTGCTTTCATATTTTCCGCTGCACACATACAATCACGCTTAATTCACGCTTAAATCACACATAAAAAAGCTTAATAATCGCATAGATAAGCCGTTTTTTACCTCTACACGCTTTACACATACTTTTCAAAGGCTTTTATATATATAATTAATCATTGTAAAGTAATATCAAAAACATATACATATATCAGTTTTATTAAGCGTGTATAAGTGTATTGTGTGTATTTTCTCATTAGTAAGCCATTTTTTGACATTCATATATGTGATTGTATGTGTGTGTATGTGTGCATTTTAGCTTTAAATAAAATAGTGTTCAATATTTTTAACGCTAATTCCATTAAAGCCTCTGAACCTTTTACCATTAAAAATCACATTATCGTTTTTTATTATTTTAAGAGTCTTGCCACTTGTTTTTAATGCAGGAGTAAAAGACTTTGCATTTTTCAGCGGTATGAGTCCGTTATTCTCGCAATAGCTTTTGTAGGTATCAAATAACACTATTGTAGGACAGCTTTCAGAGGTTTCAATAATAATTTCGTCACATTCATCAAGGAACAGCTGAACGGTATTGCTTTCCCTTTTGAGCTTGTCGCTTACCTCTTTTGTGCGGTCGCTGACATACAGCTTAAAGCCGTTTGCTATAAGCTCATTAAGCCCTTGTACAAGCCACTTCATTACTCCTTCGGCTTCATTCTCTATTATCTGCTTATCTATAAATGGATTGTCAACTCGGTTTTCGTCCTTTGGCTTTGACTGCAATACAAGCTGTCTGCGTGAAAATCCTTTTGATGTGTCATATAACGATTGCAGGGTGAAATTGCCAAAGCAGATAAATCTTACATATGACTTAATCTCATTCTTTTGCTGGTTCTTGCGTTCCGCTGATATTGTGGTTTTATTGGTTACAAGGTTTTTGAACATTCGTGCATTTTTCAATGCGTTCTCGCTTAGGTCATCATCTATAAATAACAGCTTGTTTTCAATGTTTGCAACTCCAAAACGCTCCTGCAATGTGCCAATGCTTTCATTAAAACAATTACTTTCGCCCATTACTCCATTAAGAATTGCACCCAGCACACTCTTACCCTCACCGCCGTCACCAATAATAATTAATGCCTGCTGTATTGCTGTGGTAGGTATTAAACAATAGCCACAATATTGCTGTAGTGTCTTTATATCATCTGCGTTATATACGGCATTCAGATACTCAAAAAACTGCTCAGGCTCATCTGCTGTGGGGTTATAATTGCACTCTATTCGGTTTATGCAAAATTCCTTTTCATTGCTCCAAACTGTAAACAAGCCGTTTTCATCTCTTGAAAGCGTGCCGTTTTTAAAGTGAATTTTATCAAGGCTTGGTTTTGGTGGCTCGGTATAGCAATATGCCTTTATGCCGTCAAGCAGTTTCCTTGCCTTATCTCCGTGATTTGTCTTATGATACGGCAGGATTTCTCTTAGTATTATCTGCTTTGCCTTGCTGTCCTCTATTGCTCCGTCAACTGAATACAGCGTGCCGTTGATACACCTGACCTTCTTTTCCTTTACAAACTCAGTAATATATATCGGCTCATCTATCTTCCATTGTCCTCTGTCACTCTCATATGCCCATACTGGAGCATAAATTATATTTGATTTTTCCTCTTTCGATTGTATCTTCTCGTTGCTCTCTGCCTCATACAAGGGGGTGCAGTCTGTCAAAGCCTCAAGCTTAAAGCTGACGGCTTCTGCTATACTCCTGCCTTTATGCGGTGTTTCGCTTTCGTAAATATCGGTGATGTCACCCTTCGGCTTCAGGTTTTCCCATTCCGCTGTGAGGTCTATTATTTTTACGCTCTGTGCGTATGGTTTAATCTCATTGGCTATATATTTTGCAAGCTGACTGCCTGCGTTGTCATTGTCCGCTATTACCGAAACATTCAAACCCTTAAACAGCTCGTTATATTCTTTTCTCCACTTCTTGCCTAAATCCTTGCTTATGCCTGCTCCGTGGGGGGAGCATACCGCAGTAAGGTGGAGCTTATCGGTCATAGTATCAACATCCTTTTCACCCTCCACAATATACACCGTTCTGCCGTCTGTTGCCTCTGCAAGTACACTCTGCTTGTAAAGCGGTGGGGAAATACTTCTGCCGTCATTATCCGTTGGCAAGCCTTTTTGCCATTTCTCTGTCTGTTTGTCTTTGTGATACCAGCAGAATGCTTTTTTATACTCCTGCTTTTGCTTGTCCCATATGTAAAAGCGAGATTTTTTGAGGTTATCTGCATATATGTAGTCAGTTCCCTTTGGTCTTTTCTGCATTGTGCTGTTACTGTACGGATTTAAAAACAGCTCCTTTATATCAATTCCTACCGCCTGCATAACATCTCTGCCGTTTGCATTACATACTGGGCAAGACATTAAGATTTTATCACCCTTCAACGCAATATCAAGGCTTGGCTTGTGGTCATTGTGACAGGGGCATAATGCCTGATAATGGTCTGAGCCTATTTGCTTTACGCTCTGAAAATGCGTTATAAGTTCGTTAATATTCAAGCTTTCACCGCCTTAATATAGGGGCTTGATTTTGATATATTTTCAATCATTGTAAATATTCCTTTCTTTTGATATTTTAAGATTTGGAAATGCTTTGCTTTTTGGTTAATAAAAAGGTATTTCCACTTATAGCACGCATATATCGGATTATTGCGTATTTTTATGCAATTTTTGAGGAATTAATGAGAATATTTTTAAAAGCTGCCTGTTAAAAGTAATAAATCCCTAAAGTAAAATTATATCTTTTATTTACAACTATAAATGAGCAAAATTCAAATCAGTTGTTAAAATGCACAAATAAAAAGCTAATTTAAAGGTGTTAAAACCTGATTTTATATTGAAAACAAGATTATTTTTCTTGATTTATTGTGCAAGTTGTTATTTTTGCTCATTTATAATTTACAAATAACAATATGTTGTGGTATAATAAATTTAAAGCACTACAACAAAAAAATTGTTGGTTAATAGTTATAATAATATGAATATTTTTTGTGCAGATGACATAAATTATAGTAGCTGAATAAATTAATCATTGACAAACACTTCGGTCTTTGATATAATTTATTACAGTGATCGCGTTGCAGTTACCTGCGGGCCTGCAACCCATTAAGTCCTCTGTACAATGTATGGGGGGCTTTTTGTTTATGTTTTCTATGTCAGATACTCAGAAAAAGAGATTTCTTACATATGATGAACAAATAGATTTATTAAAATCAAAAAATTTGCTGATTGAAGATACAGAAAAGGCAAAGGAAATATTAAAAGAGTATAGTTATTATTCATTAGTATCTGGCTATAAAGATATGTTTAAGATTGAAAAAAATGGAAATTATCGAGATAAAATCCCTTTTGAATATCTGGTTAATTTATATGTATTTGATGATCATTTGAGAAATATTTTTTTACATGAAATAATCAGGATTGAAAAACATATAAAGTCATTATATTCATATAGCTTTTGTGAAGTATTTGGAGATGCTCAAAGTGAATATTTAAATGCAACAAATTATGACTACTCTAAATATCAAAAAGAAATAAATGACTTTCTTTCTATAGTACAAAACACCTTGGACAAACCAGATAGATATAGGTATATAAAATATAATATAGATACATATGGTACAGTTCCTTTATGGGTTATAATTCAAACATTCACCTTTGGTAATCTGTCAAAAATGTATATGTTTTCAAAACCAACACTTCAGAGCAAAATCGCAAGAGAATTTGACGAAGTATATCCAAATCAATTATCATCTATGTTAAATGTGTTATCAAAATTCAGAAATGTTTGTGCTCATGGTGAGAGATTTTACAATTACAAAACAAAGAAATCTATCGTTGATTTACCAATTCACAATAAATTAAAGGATTATAATACATCTAATAAAAATGATTTATTTAATGTACTAATATGTTTTAAATATCTTTCAAAAAAAGAAGACTTTAATGTATTTGTTATAACATTAGATAAAACTATAGGATATATAAAACAAGCCTTAGGCGAGGAGTATTATTCAACGGTGCTTGAAAAAATGGGTTTTCCTGAAAACTGGAAGGATATTATTGAATTAGATAAAAAATGATACAGTCCCATACCAGCCAAATTTTAGCAGGTATGGGACTTTTTTAAATTATAATTTTTCGTAATAATTATAGATTTTTACTCAAATATAAAACCGCTCGAACACCAAAGAAATGGCTTATTCAAGCGGTTTTTGCATTGGAGCTGATAACGGGATTTGAACCCGTGACCTCGTCCTTACCAAGGACGCACTCTACCTACTGAGCTATATCAGCATATTTAATTTTTCATTTCTCTCTTTTCGAGATTTTCCAGTTGGTATTATATCATATATTCTTTTAAAATTCAAGTACCTTTGCTTATTTATTTTTTCATAAATTGTGGAACTTACTATGATAAGGATTATTTTAATAATTTAGGGGATTGAATAACATTCTCAGCTGGAATATATGAAATTCCAAGTGCTGAAGCTATCTCTTTTGAATAAGCGAAAGTGAACATATCATAAGCACTTTTACCATAAAACTGCTTTCTCTTAACAGCGTTGATATGTGAAAATATAGTGTTAATTTTTTCTTAGTAAATTCTCAAAAAAATGATTTTCCTGCACTTGCCGTATTCTATGTAAAGTTGTATAATAAATATGTATGCAATTAATCAGTATAACAAAACAACAAGGAAAAGAATATGAATGATATAAATATTGAAGCCATACACCTTGAACCCCTTGGAAATGGTATAAAAATATATGTTTCTGATAGCTACCATTTTTCTACAGATACAATTCTGCTTGCAGATTTTTCAAAACCGACAGGCAGAAAAAAATGTGTCGAGCTTGGCACAGGGTGCGGAACAATACCGTTGCTGTGGTGCAGACAAAATAAAAATCTTGATATATCTGCTATAGAAATACAGGAAAATGCCTGCAAGCTTGCTCTGAAAAGTGTTGAGCTAAACAAGCTTGAAAATAATATTAAAATAATAAACGCAGATTTAAAAGACTTAAAGGGGATACTTCCATTTGGAAGCTTTGATATTGTAGCGTGCAACCCTCCATATAAGATTGGCGGAGGTGGAATTATAAATCCAGAAAATGCAAAGCAGATTGCACGCCATGAAACCGAATGTACTCTTGATGATATATGCAGAACCGCATCAAATCTTTTGCAGTTTGGAGGAAAATTCTGTATTTGTCAAAGACCAGAACGGCTTGCAGATGTTATGGAAAGTATGCGTAAATTTTCCATAGAGCCAAAAAGACTCAGACTTGTTCAGCAAAGGATAAATAAATCACCAAAATTATTTTTACTTGAGGGCAGGCGAGGCGGAAAACGAGGATTTCTCAGCATTGAACCAACCTTGTTTATTGAAGATGAAAACGGAAAATTTTCTGATGAGATGATGAAAATTTACGGCTCCTACAAGGAGGACTACGACAATGCTTAAAAACTATAAATTTAGCTTTCAGCTTTCTGCATTAGCTTTATTTTTGTTTATAATGGCACCAAATTTCATATGGTTTGCCATACCTGTTGAAAATGATATTTTAAGAAAAGAAGCTGTTTTGCCTGCACTTGATATTATTCAATCTGTATTTCAGGCTTTGCTAATTGCCACCTTGATATTTATAAAAAATAAAACCTCTCAGCCTCCGTCAAGGCTTAGCTATATATCTGTAATATCAATGGTAATTCTTTATTATTTAAGCTGGGTATTATATTATTTTAACATTGTAAATTATTTATCAATTTTAGGTCTTGCAGTTTTCCCCTGCCTTGCATTTTTGTTGTATGCTGTTATTCATAAAAACTATGTTGCGGTAATTCCGACCATAATTTTTGCAGTGTGCCACATTGCAGGAAGTGTAATTAATTTTATAATCTGAAAAAACTTTAAGAAAAGGAAATATATATGAGCGGAATTTTATATGTAACCGGTACTCCAATCGGCAATCTGAATGATTTGTCACCACGAGCCGTACAGACACTTGAAAAAGTAGATTTTATAGCGGCTGAGGATACACGAGTAACCTTAAAATTATTAAATCACTTTGGAATTAAAAAGCCTATGGTAAGTTATTATGAGCATAATAAGCGTGAACGAGGAGAAATCATCTGCAGCCGAATTGAGCAAGGTGAAAGCTGTGCAATAGTAACGGATGCAGGTATGCCCTGTATATCAGACCCTGGAGAGGATTTAATAAAGCTTTGCGAAGAACGAGGAATAAAAACAGTAGTAATTCCGGGACCAAGTGCAGTAATATCGGCATTGGCAATATCAGGGCTTGAAACAGGAAGATTTACCTTTGAGGGATTTCTGAGCGTAAACAAAAAGAGCCGTAACGAGCATTTGCAAAGCTTAAAAAACGAACACCGTACAATGATATTTTATGAAGCACCGCACAAGCTCCCCTCTACTCTTAAGGACTTATATTCTGCCTTTGGAATGAGAAAGCTATCAATCGTAAGAGAGCTTACAAAAATACATGAGGAAGTTATAAGAACGGATACAAAATATGCGGCAGAAAATTATGCAGACGGAAGCTTAAAGGGAGAATTTGTGCTGATACTTGAGGGAAAACCAAAGCAGGACGATACAGAAGAAATAACCCTTGAAAATGCAATAAATATAGCAAAGAAGCTTGTAGAAAACGGAGAAAAACCAACAAATGCCGCAAAGCAGGCGGCATCAATGACAGGCTTCCGAAAAAATGAAATATACAAGGAGTTACTGTAAATGACATATGAACAGGCATTAGAAAAAATACATTCATTGCTGACCTTTGGTTCAAGACCAGGACTTGAAAGAATACTGACCTTACTTGAAAGAATGGGAAATCCTCAGGACAAGCTAAAATTCATACACATTGCAGGAACAAACGGAAAAGGCTCAACCTGTGCAATGCTGTCATCAATATTAGTATCAGCAGGATATAAAACAGGTCTGTTTATATCACCATATATAACAGATTTCAGGGAACGCATTCAGATAAACAATATTATGGTGAGCAAGAAACAGCTTACCGAGGCAGTAGAAGCAACATTTCCGCTGATAGAACAGTTAAGCCAAGAGGGAATAATAATAACCGAATTTGAATATGTCAATGCATTGGAATTTTATATCCATGCAAAGGAAAAGTGTGATATTGTAGTTCTTGAAACAGGACTTGGCGGATTACTTGACTGTACAAATGTAATAAAACCACCATTATGCTCAGTAATTACAACAATAGGACTTGACCACACAGCGGTTTTAGGTGACACTATTGAAAAAATAGCTGAACAGAAATGCGGAATAATGAAATCAAATTCAATAGCTGTAACCTCAAAGCAGGACAGCAGGGTAATGAATATTATCAGGAATACTGCAATAGAAAAGAAAATCCCACTTGCCACAAGCGAGGGAATCAATGTAAAAATTGTTAATACAGCACTTAACGGAAGCGACTTTGAATATAACGGATTAAAAATACATTTACCGCTTGCAGGAGAACATCAGATTGAAAATGCGAGGACAGTTTTAGCCACAATAGAAATATTAAGACTAAACGAAATACTTGCAATAACCGACAGCCAGATAATACAGGGAATGGCAAAGGCGGTAAATCCTGCAAGATTTGAGCTGTTAAGCGAAAATCCCATAGTAATAATGGACGGAGCACACAATCCAAACGGAATAGAGGCGTTCAACAAAGCGGTAAAGGAATTTCTTCCGAATAAATATATTATAGCAATAATGGGAATGATGGCTGATAAAGATATAGACAGCTCCATAAAAATGCTTGAAGGAACATTGGATAGTATATATACCGTCCCTGTAAATAATCCAAGGGCAATATCACCAGCAAACCTCACAAGAAAATGTGCAAAATATTTTGACGAGGTAAAGACCTTTGAAAGTGCAGAACACGCATTTGATGTAGCATATGAAGAAGCAAAACGAAGTGGCTCTGCAGTAGTAATCTGTGGTTCACTATACCTTGCAGGCGAAATAAGACCATATATAATCAGTAAGGTAAAAAATGATAATATATTGAATGATTTTTTTTAAGTTTAATAATATGCCCCCAAATAATCGAGCTTATTTGGGGGCATATATTCATTTAGAAATCATAAATTATTTATTTACTACTGTTTCATATATACCATCATTATTGGTATCAACTTTTATACCAATACTATGATTGTCAGTTTCATAAATAAATATGCTATCATATGATAAATTAATATTTTTTGAAATAGTATCTTCACGACTTTCAGCTATAATAGATATATCATTCAAGTTTGTAGCACTAAGAATATATCCATTATCAGCTATCTTATAATTCAGATTTTCAATACTATTACCTTTTATCTCTAAGGCATACCAATTTGAAACACAGGCAGAATTCTCTGTTAGTATTGTTATATCATAATTTGCATTTTCTCCAGTAAATGTAATTTCACCACTTGGACTAAATTGTGCATATGTACCATTTTCACAATTAACATAGTAAACTATGTTCTCATAATCCATTTTTACATCAAAATCTGTAGCCACAGGATATGATAATGAATAATCAGACATAGGATTCCAAAGTGCATATCGTTCTGTCTCTGTTTCAGTTAAAAGTGTGTCAATATTGTATTTGATTATATTACTTGTCGAAGTATTAAAATCATTTGTGTTCTTATCGTAATCATTGCTAATTTGTTTAATATTAACATTCTCATTCGTTGCATTATTTATGTCTAATCCAGCAATATAATGGGATGCAGACTGAGTATTCATTAAGTCATTAATACTATTCAATGATTTATAGTTCATAATATTTCTAATATATCCACAATCTGTATTATTACTATTTGAATTCCAGTAACAATATCGTGAATATGAGGAGCCTTTATCGTTCCAATATGGCACTATCCAACTATAATCATAAGAAGAGTAATAAATGCAGGATTCATTGTATAGATTATTTTGCTTTAAATAATTTGGATCTGCAATTAATATGCATTTATCGTCTGTTTTACCTGTTATAGAAGCGTACTAATTGCAGTTATTTATGTCATGAGCTAAAACTGCATGATAGCCATATGAGTAGCTATTGGTAGATTTTGTATATTTAGCTATTGAATAAGAAACTTTAACAAAAATTTCTTTTTTACTTAAAACTTCCTCAAGCTTCTGAATATATTGTTTCTGCGTAAAGTTTGATGAATGAAACGCAGACTCTCGATATGACTGAAGAATATGTGAAATCCCTTGTGACTCCTGAATAAAATTTATAACGGAAGTCATATCACTTGTGTTTGAGTTTTGATTTACAATCTTTTTTCCTCCGAAAACAGTTAAATCTAAATCTCCTTGTTTACAAAGTATTTCTGAGATTGTCATTCCATAGCATGAACCACCAAAACCGCTTCTATTATCATCTTCTATATTTTGTTTAATCTGATATATATCAGAATCTGATAACCCAAATTGATCTCGCATACCTTTCATTACTTTATTATTCACGTTATAATTTGAAAAATAGTAAGATGAATTATCAAAGTTCCAATTATCCTTCGCCCAATCAAAACTTATCTCATTAATTGTAAATGTTTTTGTAACTTTTCCTGTGAAGTTATTTTTACCTTTTATTACAACTTGAGCTTCTCCAATTTTAATATTATTAATATATTCGAGGTTATAATCAATATCCTGCTTTAATACATAGGACTCATACTTAATTGTAACATTTGGTTTTATTTCACTACCATTATATTGAAATGTTGTATTATCTAATGATATATCTGTTTGTTTTATATCTATAGCTTTAATACTGAAGCTTTTGGTAATTGTGCCTGTACAGTTTTCTATGCCTTTTATTACAACTTTAGCTTCTCCTGCATTAACATTATCAATATATTCGAGTGTATAATCAATATCCTGCTTTAATACATAGGACTCATACTTAATTGTAACATTTGGTTTTATTTCACTACCATTATATTGAAATGTTGTATTATCTAATGATATATCTGTTTGTTTTATATCTATAGCTTTAATACTGAAGCTTTTGGTAATTGTGCCTGTACAGTTTTCTATGCCTTTTATTACAACTTTAGCTTCTCCTGCATTAACATTATCAATATATTCGAGTGTATAATCAATATCCTGCTTTAATATATTGGAATCACACTTAACTGTAACACTTGGTTTTATTTCACTCCCATTAAATTGAAATGTTGTATTATCTAATGATATATCTGTTTGTTTTATATCTCTAACTTTAATACTGAAGCTTTTGGTAATTGTGCCTGTATAGTTTCCTATACCTGTTATCACTACTTTTCCATTTCCTACATTAACATTATCAATATATTCGAGTGTATAATCAACATCCTGCACTAATGTATTAGAAGCATATGTCATCGTAACAGTTGGCTTAATCTCATCACCGTTATAGATAAAAGATGTCTGGTCTAATACAATTTTTGTTTTACTAATATTTAATTGTGCAATATCAAATTCCTTTTTAACTGTATTTTCATAATTACCTAATCCTTCAATTAAAACTGAACCTTTTCCTGCATTTAAATTATTAGTATATGATAATACCTTATAATCGGTATTTGATTTTAAAGTTCTTGAACCTACTTTAATTGTAACTGTTGGCTTTTTTTCTTTTCCATCATAGGTATAGGCTGTTGGTGAAAGCGTAATATCTTTTTCAGAAATACCCATTTTTATAATTGCAAAGGTTTTATTGATTGTATTGTTATACTTTCCTTTACCCTTTACAACAATATTACCTGTACCTACAGAAATATTATTGTTGTAGGATACAGTATAATCAGTATCTTTCTTTAAAAGCTGTCCTTTTGAATTTTTTACTTCTATTACTGGAGATATTGATGAACCAGTATATGAATATGTATCCTGATATGTTATAACACAATCATTTATATTTGCAGACGGTGTTGTTATATCAAAATTGCTGTATGGTCCATAATTTGTGATTTTATCTGAACCCTTAATATATGCTCTTACTGTTACTTTATAATCTGTCTTCTCTTTTAGATTTTTAAAGATGTACTCTAATTTTGTTGTTGTTACTTTTTGTGTATCCTCAGGATTTTCCTTGCTTGTTATTGTTAATTCATAGCCTGATACCTTTGTTGGTGTTGCTTGCCACTTCATTGTTAATGTCTGAGGGTGTAATAAAGTATTATTCAGATTTTCAACAACAGGTATATCATTGCTTATATTAAATGTATTTGTTATTGTATCTGAATACTTTCCTTTACCCTTTACAACAATATTACCTGTACCTACAGAAATATTATTGTTGTAGGATACAGTATAATCAGTATCTTTCTTTAAAAGCTGTCCTTTTGAATTTTTTACTTCTATTACTGGAGATATTGATGAACCAGTATATGAATATGTATCCTGATATGTTATAACACAATCATTTATATTTGCAGACGGTGTTGTTATATCAAAATTGCTGTATGGTCCATAATTTGTGATTTTATCTGAACCCTTAATATATGCTCTTACTGTTACTTTATAATCTGTCTTCTCTTTTAGATTTTTAAAGATGTACTCTAATTTTGTTGTTGTTACTTTTTGTGTATCCTCAGGATTTTCCTTGCTTGTTATTGTTAATTCATAGCCTGATACCTTTGTTGGATTTTCTTGCCACACCATTGTGAGTGTCTGAGGATGAATTGTTGTAACATTAAAATTTTCAATATTTGAAATATTATTTTCAATAGTAAAATTAATTATCTTTCTTCCACTTACTATACCCTTACCAACAATAGTAGCCTGCGCTGTACCTACTGAAATATTATTTGAATAAGTTACAGCATAGTATGAAGTTGATAATTTATTGTTGTTTGAGTCTTTTAAAATAATTGTTGGTTTAATTGCATTTCCTGTATAATCCCATACCTCTTGATATTCTATTATACAATCATTAATATCAATGCTTGCAGCAACCACAGCCTTATCTTCAATGGTAATAACATCATTTTCGTCTGTTTCTGCAACAAATGTGTTAATTGTATCAGAAGTTGCAATCGAACTTGCTGTTACCGGAATATTTGTAGCTGACAGTATTAACGCCATACTGATTACAACCGATAAATATCTGCGATGCTTATCAAATGAATTCATCATAATTTTTGCCTCCATAAATCTAAATTATTAATATCTTGACATTGTTATTTATTAAAATGTAATTATTTCACCATCCCTTTATTTAAAAATTACCCCCTTATTATTTTAATTAACAAATTCCCCCTTAATAAAATAACCAATTTTAAAGAATTTACATTACAAATGCGAATTTTATTTGTAATACTAAACATTACATTTTTTCTGCTCTGTTTCCATAATTATACATACATATTTATTTATTGTCAAGTAATTTTTATTACAAAATAATTAACTATATTTTAGTAAATATTTGCCTTTATAAAATTATCAAATATATTATTAATTGAGCAACCAACATTACACACAATCATGCGTACCGTTCGGCACACGGCGGTTCAATAATTTGAGCAAGCTACTGTACATTATGGGTAAAGCAAGATTCGGTGCAGATACTAAAATCCGCACCGAATTTAATTATTTAAGCATTAAATTTAATCAAAGTACCTCTTTAATTGCATTGAGCAGGTCATCATAGGACTCAAATGCAGGAAGATTTGGATTATCAGCCTTAATCTGGTCGGTACTCTTGAAAAGGAAACCAGCTTTGCTTGCATTAATCATACCAAGGTCGTTATAGCTATCTCCACTTGCAATAGTATCAAAACCGCAGGACTGCAAAGCCTTTACTGTAGTATATTTAGATTTTTCACATCTCATTTTAAATCCGGTTATCTCACCGTTATCAGCAACAACAAGGCTGTTACAGAAAATAGTAGGCCAGCCAAGCTTCTCCATAAGTGGCTTAGCAAACTGTTCAAAGGTATCGCTGATAATAATAGTCTGTGTCAGTGAACGCAGTTCATCAAGAAATTCCTTAGCACCAGGAATAGGCTCTATTTTAGCAATAGTATCCTGAATTTCCTTTAATCCAAGATTATGTTCTTTAAGAATGTTAAGACGATAATTCATAAGCTTGTCATAATCAGGTTCATCACGAGTAGTTTTTTTTAGCTCAGGAATTCCGCTTGCCTCGGCAAAAGCAATCCAGATTTCCGGAACGAGAACACCCTCAAGATCCAAGCATACAATATTCATAGAAAAATCCCTCTTTCAAAAAAATATAAAATATAAGGCAACAGCCGAATTAATAACACAACTCATCAAAGTAACAATCTACATTAACAAAATATGAAATATAATCAAAAAAATTGAATATAATAATTCATAGTAATAAGCAGTGATGATTAAACAATGTTAGTATTATACCATATTCGTCATTAAACGGCAATACGGTGATAAATAGAAAAAGCAAAAAATTTTCAAAAAAAGTATTGACAAACAAATATAAATGTGTTATTATAATAAAGCTGTAAGGAACAGCAATAAAATAATATATAGCGGGGTAGAGCAGCTCGGTAGCTCGTCGGGCTCATAACCCGAAGGTCGTTGGTTCAAATCCGGCCCCCGCAACCACTTGTAGTAAGTTGCTTAAAGCAACTTACTACTTTTTACTTTTTATCGTAGTTTTTAAATGTTTGTGAATATAAGGATTTTATTTCCTTTACTTCTAATATTATACAATAATAGCTGAAAAAGCCAAGCGTTTTTCGCCTTTTTTGTCGTTTTTGCTTAAAATATTTCGTAAATAATCTAATAAATAATGTTTGATTTTAAGAAGTGGACAAATTGTCCACTAAAAGAAAAGCTCCTGCACCAAAGCATTACGCTCGGTGCAGGAGTTAATTTATTTTATAGTAGGTAAACAATGGTATCTCTGCGTACATTTCTGATAATCTATAAGTGGACACTTTGTCCACTTAATAATATTTCTCAAATTCTATGTATCTAACAGCCAAAAGTATGTTATAATTAAATTCAGACTTATAGAAAAGGTGAGGAACTTATGACCTAT